>JAVWKI010000013.1:0-12638 GCA_036638575.1 Anaerovoracaceae bacterium
GTATTGTCATAAGCCTTGTTGCCCCGTTTTTATATGGGAAACCTGTTGATGTACCGGTTCTTGGATATGTTGCTACCTTGTTAATCGGTGAGGCCAAGTATGTATCCTTCACCCCGCTATATTTTTTGTCCTATGCCTTGATTGGTGTTGCGGTAGGAACGCTTTATCGGCGAATTGCAGATAAGAGAAGGTTTTATCTGCGAATCATGCCCCTTTGCCTATTGGTCGTAATTGTTTGGTGGGCTTTGGTTTTCAACAAATTTGGAACCGATATAACGGCCATGAGATCAGCCATGGGCTATGGCTACACCCATCCAAATCTTTGGCATGTAGTGGCAAGTCTTGCGCATATTTTTCTCTTCGCAGCGATTTTTTATTTTGTACAGCAAAGAGGAGAAAAACGATCGGGAACACCTGAGCCTCAGAATGTGGTGGCGAAACAGATATTGTATTATAGCAAGCATATATCAAAGTATTATGCCTTGCACATCTCTACCTATTTTATTGTGTTAGGGCTTCATGGATATATGGGATTTACCAGCGGACAGTGTTGGCTGCTGACCTTGCTTTCTATGATTGTGACAGAAGTGCTTGTACGTGGATACAATGCATTGTTAAGCAGAAGGAAGGGTCGTTAATATGCGTGTGAGAAATCATGAGCTTTTGGATGTAAAGATTAGACAATATTTGTTGCCGGCAGTGATGATGAAGCTTGCCTTGCAGCTTGGAAATATTGTGGACACCATGCTGGTAGGAAACTTACTGGGTACGGAGGCCATGTCTGCAGTAAGCCTCTCCTTACCGGTGCTTTCCTTGGTTCAGATACCCGGGTTTTTTCTTGGAAATGGAGGAGCCATTGCCGCGGGCATTTTGTTTGGTCGGCGGCAAAAAAAAGAGGCCAGTCAGATTTTTACGCTGACCTTTATTCTTACGGCCATCTGTAGCTTGATCTTTCTTGTGGCAGCTTTTTTTGTTGCGGATCCCCTCGCACATCTCCTTTCTGGAGGAGGGGTTTTGGAAGAAGAGGTTGCTGATTTTGTATTTGTCTGTCTTGCCGGACAGCCTGCTCTTGGGCTTGGACTTTTGATGTCAAGCTTCCTGGCAAGTGATTCTCATCCACAGCTAGCAAGCATTTATTTTATCATTTCCAATGGAGTAAATCTTTTGCTGGACTACGTGTTTTTAAAGTTTACGCCCCTTGGTGTAAGCGGTGCAGCCCTGTCTACGATGATAGGCTTTGCTGCAGGGTTTGTTGTCATCATTCCCTACCTTCGGTCAAAGAAACGAATGCTCTCTTTTTGCCTACCTCAGGTTACGGTTAAAATGCTCAGGAACATATTGACCACGGGGATGACCCATGTGACCTATTTGGTTTCAGTAATGATAAAAACCTTGTTGATGAACAGCATTGTTCTTTCGTTTTTGGGCGAAACAGGTATGGCGGTTTATACCGTATGTACCAATACGGCACTTATCCTTATGATGTTCATCAGCGGTGTAATTGGCGTGATTCCCAACATTGCGGGGATGCTTTATGGAGAAAAGGATTATTATGGCATCCAGGTATTGTGCAAAAAAGTATTTCGCTATGGTGCGATTCTAACCGCAGTGCTGATGCTGTCCCTGATGCTGTTTACCGGTCAATTTACTTTGCTATTTGGTATTGACAGTGGAGAGCTCCAACGCAGCATGATTCTTGTTCTCCGTATTTATGTATTTTCTATGCCCTTTATGCTGTGGAATTATTTTGGAATGCAGTATTACGGTTCAGTGGAAAAATCGGGCTTGGCAACGTTTATTACAACCCTAGAAAATGGAGTGTTTCTTGTACCAATTACCCTTGCTAGCGTTGCGCTAGGACAAGGGCAGGGCTATGTGGGCCTTGCAGTGGCCTTTGTTTTATCTGAGGGTTTAACCTTGGCCGCATCGGTTATCTACAGAAAAATTAAGTATCGAGGCGAACCACTGCTCTTGATTTCCAACAAGAATCCGGGAGTTTGCCTGGACTTTACCATTGCTGCAGAGATATCGGAAGTGGCCGCTGTACCCAAAGAGATTGGGGATTTTTGCATAGAAAATGGCATTGCGCCAAGGAAAGCAAATCTAATGGCTGTAGCAGCGGAGGAAATGGTCGCAAACATTGTTGCTTATGGCGGGAAAAAATCCAACTGGATTGACATTTGCCTAACCATAGATACGGGAAGATTAACCCTTCGGTTGAGGGATAACGGCATACCCTTTGATCCCACCACCTACAGCTATGAGGATACGGAATTTAATATACACGGGATAGAGCTTGCCATGAAGGTGGCAAAGGAGATTTCCTATATCCGTGCGGTAGATCTGAATAATACCATTATTGTTGTTTAGAAAAAGTGTGAAAAAGTGTGAAAAGGAGGCAAAATGAAAACGATTGAGATAATAGAAGCAGCTAGGCTGGTAGAACTGGGAGGAAAGATGACCCACGGTGAGCGTATGCGTTTGCAAAGAGAACGGCTTTCTTCGATTGTGGAATATGGGCGAAAAAATTCTCCGTACTTGTCAAAGCTTTATGAAAACCTGCCGGAAGATTATCAGCTTTCCGACCTTCCAATAATGGAGAGGCCGGAGCTAGTCCAAAACTATGAGGATTGGGTGACAGATAGGGGGATAAGCCTATCTGCTGTGGAGGACTATGGTGAGCATGGTGAGCAAGATGGAGGACTGTTTCTTGGTCAATATACGGTATTACATACCTCGGGAACCACAGGGAAACCATTGTACATGGTGCGAGATGCCCATCGAAACAGGATTCATGGACAGCTTGTAGCACAACGGCTGTTAAAGGGGACTGCCCCGGATATTATGGATCACAGAAAACATAAGATTGCTGCAGTCATCAGAGTTCTGCAAGGGTCTTCCAGTTATGGGAGTTTTTTGCGGATGAAGGCTTCTGTGCCGGGCAAAGAGGATAACATTATTGCCATAGATGTTTTGGAAGATACAGAAATCATAGTGGAGAAGCTAAATGCGTTTCAACCGGAAATGTTAAGTGGATATTCCTCTGTTTTGGTGATGTTGGCACTGGAAAAAGAAAAAGGAAATTTGGACATACCCGTTAAGCTGATTGCCAATTCTGCAGAGGCACTTTCACCGGAAAATCACCGGTTGGTAGAAGAGGCCTTTGGCTGCCCGGTGAAAAACAATTATTGCATGACTGAAGGGGGAGAAATTGCAATGACGCAGGACGGGCCGGAAATGCTGTTAAATGAGGACTTTATTATCATAGAACCGGTAGATGAGAATCGGAAGCCGGTTTGCAACCCCGACCAGTGGTCAGAGGGAGTCTTGGTTACGGATTTGACCAATTATGTGCAGCCTATCATTCGTTATTATGTCAATGATAGTGTGAAGCTTGAACAGATACCCGATGATCAAGTGAGGCTTCCGGTGCTTCAAGTTCAAGGTCGGGCAAGTGTTTTTTTTGAATTGTGTGGAAAAGTTTATTCTACCTTATGGCTTGGGATAATCGTGGAAGATATTTATGGTGTGGTGGTTCCTCAGTTTATCCAGGTGGCAGATGACGAAATACAAGTACGTGGGATTACCGCAAAGGATGTGGACAAGGAAGAAACCCTTGAAGCCCTTAGGCTGGCGGTGGAAGGCTATTTTCATGAGCACGGTTGCCCTGAGGCAAAAGTGTCTTACAATATAGATCCGCCGATGAAAAAGAAGCAGGGCGGCAAAATGCCTCAATATATGGACTTACGATAGAGAAGGGAGAAAAGATGGAATTATTCAGAACTTATTATTTCCAGGCGGTACAGCAGTATGGAAATCGACAGGCGTATAGGGACCCTTTGGCAGGCGTTCGCTATACTTATGGTGAATTTGATGAATATGTAAAAAAAATAACCACCAAGCTTGCACAAGCAGGCTTAAAAAGAGGAGATACTTGTATTATTGTGATGTCTCATCATGTTGGATATGTTGCGACCATGTATGCCTGTCTACTTAGCGGTATTTGTTATGTCCCTCAGGCTGCCGATTATCCGGAAGAGCGAATTGCCGTGATTGCAGAAGATTCAGCGGCAAAAGCAATTTTAGGAGACGAGTTTTTGGCGGGTGTAGAGGAGCTTATGCCGACTACGGAATTTCCCCTTGTTTCCGGGGAAGAATTATCCGTAATTATCTATACCTCTGGTTCAACGGGAAAACCCAAGGGCGTAATGCATAATCATACAGGCTTCAAAAGAGCCATTGATCGGTATGCTACAATTATGGAATTTCAGGAGGGGGATGTTTATGGAAGCAACTCTCCGTTTTACTTTGTTATCCATATGAATGATGTGTTTTCTGCATTTATGTTTGGCGTGGAGACGGTATTGATTCCGGAGGAGCTACGGGGTGATCCCAAAGGACTTTCGGCGTGTATTGATGGTGAGGAGATTACCCTGGCCTATATTTCTCCAAAGGTGCTTCGTTATTTCCAGAATCAAGGAAAAACCTTAAGACGCATCATGATTGGTGGAGAGTGGGCAGCAGATTTATATTCAGAGAATTTCCAGATTATTAATTGCTATGGCATGTCGGAAACCGCAAGTGCACTATTGATGTTTCCTATAGATCGGCCATACGAAAATACCCCCATTGGCCATCCTGCGGGAGAGGAGTGCTTTTACATCTTAGACGAAAACGGCAAGGAGGCAGAGGAAGGAGAGCTTTGTATTTCCGGGGATCTGTCTATTGGATATAGAAATCTTACCGAACTTACGGAGAAGACCTTTGTACAAAATCCATTTAAGGAAGAGGATGGCTATGATCTACTTTTGCATACGGGGGATCTGGTTAAGCGAAGTCCTTCAGGGGAACTGATTTACCTTAACCGAAGAGACTGGATGATCAAGATCAATGGACAGCGGGTAGAGCCCGGTGAAATTGAGGCAGCGGTGAGAAGACTCCCAACTATTTTAGAAGTTTGTGTGACCGCATTTAGTCGTCCGGATGGACAGACCATTATCGTAGCCTATTATGTTGCAGTAGATGGAAAAGCGATTGAGGAGGAAGGAATAAAGGAAGCACTGGCGGCTACCTTACCCGAGTATATGATTCCGGCATATTATGTCCACCTAGATCGTTTGCCTGTAAATGCTAATGGCAAGATAGACCGTAAGGCGTTGAATCCGCCGGATCTGTCCGATTACAGTAGGAACTATACGCCTCCTGAAACACGGGAGCAAGAGGAGATCTGCCAGGCCTATGGGGAAATTTTGGGAATATCATCGGTAGGCTTAGATGATGACTTTTTCTCCTTGGGGGGAGATTCCATAAAGACCTTTGTATTACAAAATCGTTTAGAGAAATATGGAATCAAAAAATCAGATATTTTTGTGGCACATACTCCCCGTGAACTTGCAAAGCGCATCGCCCCGACTACTGCTGTGGAGCAATCGCTTTTGGACTTCATTGGAAAAACGCAAAAGGAAGAGGGGGCTTATCCCCTTACGGAGAGTCAGCTATCTATTTATCTTGACTGCGGTGATCCGGACCGTGCCACCATATACAATAATGTCTTTGGGTTGTTTCTTCCGGTAGAGGGCAACCGCCCAGATAGTGAAAAACAGTTGAAGCAGGCCGTTGAGCAGGTCATTGCCCAGTACCCGATATTGCAATATCATGTAGAAGAAAAAAATGGAATTCCATCCTTTGTTCATGATCCATCGGTTGAGCTACCGGTTTTGGTGACTGAAACAGAGGAGCTGGACAGAGAAAAAATTGCCCGTGAATTTATTCGCCCATTTTTGCTAGAGAAGGGACCCCTCCTCAGAGCAGAAATTTATAAAAATCCTCAAGGACTGTTTCTGATTATTGATGCACATCACATTATCTGTGACGGAACCTCCATGTCTATTTTGGTGGACAATATTAGCCGTGCCTATGAGGGGAAAACCTTGTCTTCAGAGAAGGTAAGCAACCTTGACTATGCAAGATATGAGCAAGAGGCGCTTTTGGCGGTGAAAGAATCGCATAACGACTTTTACAGAACTATGCTAGATGACCTGGAGGGAGATACGGAGCTTTATGCAGATGATGATCCGGAAATCCAACAGCTTGAAGGAAAGCTAGGCGTGTATACCAAGCTGTTGTTTGATATCAGACAGGATTTACAGCCGCGCATGCCAGAGGCATTAAAGGGTGCAGGGGTGACCGAGAGTACCCTCTTCTTTGGTGCCTACGCTTACCTTTTGCGCCTACTTTCAGGGCAAAAAAAGGTGCTGGTCTTCGCAGGAGAAAACGGGCGTAATGATGCTGCACTGGCCGATACCTTTGGCATGATGGTACACAATATACCCGTACTTGTGGATGTAGATGAGGAGATTTCCTGCTGGGATTATCTCAAGGCTGTGCAAGAACGGTTTTTTGACTGTGTAAACCATGATCATGCTGCTTTTTCTGAACTTTTAGGTGAGTATCACATTAAGCCGGAGTACAGCTTCGTATACCAAGGAAACATGCTTTCCGGGGCAGTAATGGATGGAAGAACGATACCCTTAGAGCTTTACAAGGCAGAGGATGTGATGGACAATTTGACCTTACATGTACTAAAGCAGGAGGGCGGAGATTATCAGCTTCGATTCGAATACGGAGCAGGAATCTATACACGCAATACGGTTGAGCGTTTTGCCAAGCTTTATGCACAGATTATTTCTGGACTTTTGGGAGAAGCAAGGCTGTGGGAGATCCCACTTGTGGGGGCTGAGGATATTGCAGAGCAGGAAGCAAACAATGCAACGGAGCGAGAATATGAACTTGAGGATGTGGTAACCTTATTTAGGAAAACGGTAGCAAAATATCCAGATAACAATGCAGTTTTTTATCAGGGAGAGATGCTGTCCTATCGAGAGGTAGATGAAATTTCTGATCGCATTGCCGGATTTTTGCAAAGCAAGGGCATTGGGCCGGGAAAGGTTGTTTCTATTTTGATTCCTCGCTCTACCTATATGGTGACGGCAAGCCTTGGTGTGTTAAAAACAGGGGCTGCATATCAGCCACTTGATCCTTCTTATCCTAGCGAGCGACTGACCTTTATGATGGAAGATGCTTCTGCTGCCTATTTGATTGCAGATGAGGAGTTCCTTGGAAAAGTGCCGGAATATCGTGGAGAGGTACTGTTGACTGAGCGGATAGCCGGTCTTCCTGTGGCAAAACAACGTATGGAGGGACCAAAGGTTGATGACCTCTTTATCCTTTTGTATACGTCTGGCTCTACCGGTATGCCAAAGGGCGTTAAGATTCTCCATAAAAATATTGCAAACTTCTGTGGTTGGTACAGGGAATTCTATGCACTGGATGAGGTGTCCAAGGTGGCGGCCTATGCGAGCTATGGTTTTGATGCAAATATGATGGACCTATATCCGGCCCTTACTACAGGGGCTGCGATCTACATTATTCATGAGGAGATAAGGCTTGACCTATTGGAATTAGAAAGCTATTTCAATGAAAACGCCATTACCCATGGCTTTATGACCACTCAGGTAGGACGGCAGTTTTATACTATGGCTGCGCCAAAAGCACTGCGGTTTTTGTCTACCGGTGGAGAAAAATTGGTTCCCCTTAAACCCACCAACCCAGACCTGGCTTTTTATAATTTGTATGGTCCTACAGAGTGTACAATCGTTACTACAGAAAAACGCATAGACAGGCTCTATGATCGTGTTCCTATTGGAAAACCTCTCGCAAATTATAAAGTTTATGTTCGTGACGAATATGGTAGGCAGCTTCCTGCCTTGGTTCCCGGAGAACTACTGATTAGTGGTGCGGGAGTGGCTGCAGGCTATTTAAACCGGGAAGACCTGACGGAAAAGGCCTTTATCAAAAATGAATATACGAAGCAGCCCGGATACGAGCGTGCATATCGAAGTGGAGATGTGGTGAGGCTTTTGGCCAACGGAGAGCTGGATTTTATCGGACGGAATGACGGACAGATAAAGGTAAGAGGTTTCCGTATTGAATTGACCGAGGTGGAGGGGATCATTAGAGAATTCCCGGGAATAAAGGATGCCACCGTGCAAGCCTTTGAAGCAGAGTCTTCGGGAGAAAAAAATATTGTGGCCTATATCGTTGCAGATGAGCAAATCGATATAGAGGAAATGAATGCCTTTATTCGAAAGGAAAAGCCACCGTACATGGTCCCTGCAGTGACGATGCAGATAGAGGAAATCCCACTGAACCAGAATCAAAAGGTGAATAAAAAAGCCTTACCTGAGCCAAAAAGAGTGCAGCTTGAGATAGTAGAACCAAAAACCAATATGCAGCAGGAAATTTTTGATTGTGTAGCGGAGGTGCTTGGACATCGAGACTTTGGAATTACAACGGATTTTGGTGAGGCAGGCTTGCCTTCCATTGGGTTCATTAAGCTGAATGTCATTCTTTCAAAGCACTTTGAACTGGTATTTACCACCCGTGACTTAAATGAGCAGAATACTGTAGAAAAGCTAGAAGGGTTTATTGTCAAAAAACAAAAAGGGGAGACAGGCAATGATGCGGATCTCTCCTTGCAAAAGGATTATCCACTGTCCAAGACCCAAGAAGGAATCTATGTAGAGTGTATTGCAAAGCCGGAGACTTGTGTATATAACATTCCTATCCTGCTAGAGATTGATCCCGACCTTGATTTAAATCAACTGAAGCAGGCCATTGTAGAAGCCATTGATGCACATCCGTTTATTAAGACCAGATTGTTTTTTAATGAAGAGGGCGATGTGCGTATGCGGCGAATGGATGGAGATTTTTCCTTCGATTCATCGGAAATAGCCGTAGTGGAGGCAGCTTCCATTGAAGAACATAAAGAGAAGCTGGTAACGCCGTTTAAGCTCATTGGCGGCAGACTATTTAGAATCAAGATCATAAAGACCGATGACGGAAAGCGATATCTTTTCATTGAAATGCACCACTTGATTTCAGACGGTACTTCGGTGGGAATTTTTATGCAGGATATTTCTCGTGCCTATGCCGGTAAGGGGGTTGAAGTGGAAACCTATAGTGGTTACGAGGTGGTGTTAAATGAAGCGCATCTTCGTACTGCGGAAAAATTAGAAGAAACCAAGAGATACTACGAGAAGCTTTTGGATGAAGCAGAAACCAATGCACTTCCTGTTGGAGATAGAAAAGATGGCACTGTAGCACCAGAGCTGAAGGAGGATGAAGAAAACCGCCGGCTGGGACGTTATGAAGCGGATGGTACCTATGCCAAGGTTGCTCAGGTGCGTGGATTTTGTGCGCAACATGGACTTTCCATGAATGCGTTCTTCTCCGCTGCCTTTGGACTTATGCTCAATGGATACTTGAATACTGAGCGTGTGGTGTTTGCAGGGATTTATAATGGACGTTCCGATTCAAGAATTACCAATACGGTTGCAATGCTGGTAAAAACCATACCTATTGTCGTTCACCCAAAGAAGGGAGAAACTGTTTCCGGCTACGTGAAATCCCTTGCTACACAGCTTGCGGATACCCAAGCGAGGGATTTGTATTCCTTTGGTGAGGTAAGTCGGCAGCTAGGTGTAAATGCAGAGGTGATGTTTGCTTATCAGGGAGATGATTTTGCTTTTGATACCTTCTGTGATAAGGACGCCTCAATTATTCCTCTTGACCTTGATATGGTTAAGGCTCCCCTAAACGTGAATGTTTTTCTCCAAGGAGAGGAAATCCATTATCACTTTGAGTATGATAATGGCTGTTTTTCAGAGGATTACATTTATAACATGACCGCTAGTCTTGATTTCGCTGTTGGGCAGATGCTGAAGAAGGAGCATATGGCGGATATTTCTTTTGTTACAGAGGAAATGGAAAGAGAGCTTTTTGGTTTTAATGACAAGGAGATTCAGGTGACAGAGGCCCTAGCACCTCTTCGCATGGAGCAAATCGCACAGAACTATCCATCAAGGATTGCAGTGATTGCAAATGGCGGAGAAACAAAGATCACCTTAGGCGAGTTAAATCGCCGGGCCAATAAGATAGGGAATGCACTAATAGAAAAAGGAATTAAGCGCGGAAACAAGGTAGCCCTTTATCTGGATCGGACAGAGGATGTCTATGCCATTCGTCAGGGAATTTTCAAGGCGGGAGCTGCTTTTGTCAGCCTAGAGCCTGAATATCCGGATGAAAGAATTTCTTTTATTCTGCGGGATGCAGAGATAAATACGGTGGTGACCACACAGGAGCTTTATGAAAAACGTCAATCTGTTTTTGATGGAGCTGTAGAGGTGATTTGTTTAGCGGATCTATATGCTTCAGCAGCATCAGAGGATATGCCACAAAAGGTAAGGCTTAGCGAACATGATCCGGCATACTACATTTATACCTCAGGATCTACAGGAAATCCAAAGGGTGTGGAAATTTCTCATCGGAACCTTCGGAACCTTTTGGATTATAATGACAAGAATTCCCTGGCACATGCTTATGTGGATCATTCCACCTCCTTCCTGGCTCTTGCTGCAATTACCTTCGATGTTTCCATCATCGAGGAAATGATGACCTTGTACCACGGCAAGACGGTGGTGATGGCAACAGAGGAAGAGATTCATAATCCAATGCTTCTTTTGGAAACCATGAAAAAAACCGGCGTGGATATGATGAAATGTACGCCGTCCTATATGCTTTCTATTTTGGAGGTGCAGGATGCAGCGGCAGTATTTAAGCAACTGAACGCAATTATTTTGGGTGCGGAGCCATTTCCGAAGGGAATGTATGAACGACTTCGAGATGCTGGATTTACTGGGGTAATCTATAATTCCTATGGACCTACAGAGACCTGTGTATCGGTAAGTATTGGAGAGCTTGATGGCCGCTATGTAACCATTGGAGGTGCCATGGCCAATACAAAGTTCTTTATTCGTGACCGATTTGGCAATATATTGCCAAAGTACATGCGCGGAGAGCTGGTGATAGCAGGAGATTGTGTGGGCGAAGGCTATGTGGGGCTTCCGGAAAAAACAAGAGAAGTCTTTGTTTCGCTTACCGACAACGGAAGGGAGCTTCCTGCATACAGAAGTGGGGATATTGCCTATTTCAATGCAAAGGGTGAGATTATGCACTGCGGACGTAATGACAATCAGGTAAAGATTCGCGGCCTGCGGGTGGAGCTTGATGGAATAGAAAACACCATGAATACCTATCCCGGCATTGAGAGAAGTGTGGTTCTGGTCCTTGGAGAAGGGGACGGAAAATATTTAGTTGGCTACTATGTTGCAAAACATCCGGTAGATGAAAATGCTTTGTCGGAGCATCTTCGAAAGACCTTGGCAGTATACATGGTGCCAAGTGTTTATGTCTACTTAGAAGAACTGCCGATTACGGTAAATGGCAAGGTAAATAAAAAAGCATTGCCAAAGCCGGAGGCGAAGAAAAAGAAAATGAATGGCAAGGCACCGTCAACTCCGCTACAAAAGGAGCTTGCACAGCTACTTGCCTATGCTTTGGGAATAGAAGAAATCGGCATTGATGAAGATTTCTTTGAAGCCGGAGGTACGTCCATGCTGGCTTCAAAGGTAGTAATGCGTGCCATGGTAAAGGGACTTCCTATTGCCTACCAAGATGTTTTTGCCTGTCCTACAGTAGAAAAGTTGGAAGCCCATGTGAACAAAGCCAAAGGCGTGAGGGTGGAGAAGACTGAACCGGAAATTCCAACCATATCTTGTGAAGCCCCTTGCAATACCAAGGAAAGTGATGAGATAAAGTCAGTGCTACGGGCAAATACAATGGAAAATATCGGAGAAATTCGTTCCGGAGAGTTGGGCGATGTCCTTCTTACTGGTGCGACCGGATTTTTGGGCATCCACGTATTGAAGCATTTAATTGAAAACGAGGAAGGAAGGATCATCTGCATGACCCGAAAGGGGAGAACCCATAGTGCAGAACGGCGATTGAAATCCATGCTGGCTTATTATTTTGATAATCCTTATGATGCACTGTTTGAAGAGGGACGGATAACCGCCATAGATGGGGACATTACCGATGAAGCCTTTGTGCTTGCCCAGAAGGACCTGTCCTTTGACACGGTAATCAACTGTGCTGCTTGTGTTAAGCATTTTGCAAAGGATGATATATTGACGCGGGTAAATGTAACGGGCGTACAAAACTTAATTCAGCTTTGCGAAGAAACATCGGCCCAACTCATTCAAATTTCTACGGTTTCCGTTGCAGGAGAAAATGTAAACCATGAACTTGACGCAATCACAATGAAAGAAAATATGCTGTATTTTGGACAAGATCTATCCAATCAATATGTGCGATATAAGTTCGAGGGAGAAGAAGCGGTACTGAAAAAAATTGCCGCAGGAAAGCTTCGTGGAAAGATTATCCGCGTAGGAAACCTGATGAGCCGTAGCAGTGATGGTGAATTCCAGGCTAATGCCATAACCAGCGGGTTTATGAGAAATCTAAGAGGCTATGCGACCATCGGTGCTTATCCAGTAAGTGAAATGGCAAGGGCTGTAGAGTTTTCCCCTATAGACTATGCGGCAAGGGCAGTTTGCCTTTTGGCAAAAACGCCGGAGCAATTCACGGTATTCCATGGGGTAAATGGACACTGGATTGAAATGGGAGATTTGGTTGCTGCAATGAATACGGCAGGGATTTCGGTAGAGGCTGTAGATGAT
>JAVWKI010000013.1:12648-20196 GCA_036638575.1 Anaerovoracaceae bacterium
AGTTCCAAAAGCGACTCACCGAAGCACTACAGGATGAACGGAAAAACATGCTTGTATCTGGCTTAATCAGTTATCTATCTTCTGATGCAGATACGGTACGTTCTTATGTTCCGGAGGATCATACCTTTACGAAAAACGTGCTTTATCGCTTGAACTATCGCTGGCCACTGACGGATGAACGGTACTTGAATAATGTTATGGAGTCATTGATTACCCTTGGATTTTTTGATGGAGCAATGGACAATTGAAGGCAGATAAGATAGAGCTTTACCTTGCTGACATGAGAAGGCTTCCTTTGGCAGAGGAATATGAGCAGATGCTTAGGGCTTTGCCGGAGGAAGCAAGATCTAAGGCGGAGCGGTTTGTAAAAGAGAAGGATAGGATTCGTTCGGCGACAGGAGCCTTACTCATGAGAAGCGGCGCCATGCTTGCCGGGAAGGAAAGGGGTGAGGGAGGGCCTTACCATATTGAACTAGGGCAGTATGGAAAACCGTTTATCCGGGAGTATCCCTCGATTCACTTTTCTCTTTCCCATAGCGGGGAGCTAATCGCCTATGCCTATGGACAGCAGGAGGTAGGCGTGGATGTGGAGGAACTGGCCGATTTGGATTTGTCGGTCTTTGACCCCGTTCTTACCCATGAGGAAAAAAAGCGGATTACCACCGCCCCAAATAGGCTTGCTGAATTTTATCGAATATGGACCATTCGAGAGGCATTTGCAAAAAAGGATGGAAGAGGCTTAGCTGTTTTTGAACAGGAAGAAATTAGAATAGACTATGAAAACAATCAGATTTTCTTTCAAGACAAAGTGGTTATGGTTCGAACCTTTCTTTGGGAAGGCCATGTGATTAGCCTATGTGCGGAGCATCTTCCCAAGGAGATAAGGCCACAGTTTATTACAGCGGAAGAGTGGAAGCAGAAATGGTTTTTTTCTTGACAAATTTCTGATTTATGTTAGACTTAAAAACAGCGTGTGAATTGCGTTACAAAATAGAAGTAATGGCCACACAAAGGGGTACACCACCACGGGTGTAGACTTTTGTGTGGTCTTTTTTGCTTGGAGGTGTGAAGATGGTTGTGGTCAACGGACAAGAAAAAGATATAGCAGGAATGAACCTGCTAGAATACTTGCAAACAGAAGGGTATCAGGCAGAACGAATTGCCATTGAGTACAATGGAGAAATTTTGCCTAAGCGTGCCTACAAAGAGACCACCTTTGTACAAGGGGACAAGGTGGAAATTGTGCATTTTGTGGGAGGAGGTTGAGTAGATGATTACAAGGGAAGCATTAATGGAAGCAGCGGACAGCCGATTTACCAAGGAGGTTCATGACCGGCTTCGTCATTCAGCTGTGGCCATTGCAGGCCTAGGTGGACTAGGCTCTCATGTAGCGGTTATGCTGGCAAGATGTGCTGTGGGGAAGCTCCTGCTTGTAGATTTTGATACGGTGGAGGTGACAAACTTAAACCGACAAGCCTATGGGGTGCGCCATTTGGGAATGAAGAAAACAGAAGCTTTAACAGAAATTCTGAGAGAAATTAATCCCTATATAGAAATCGAAAGAGAGACGGTTTACGTCAATGAAGAAAATATAGAAGAGATTTTTTCTTCCTATGAGATTGTTTGCGAGGCCTTTGATTCACCGGAATGCAAGGCGAGTCTGGTGAATACCTTGATGGAAAAACTACCCAAGACAAAAATCGTTGCCGCCTCAGGGATGGCAGGATATGGAAGCAGCAACAGAATACAGACGGAAAAAAAGATGAAGAATTTTTATCTTTGCGGAGATCAAACGACAGATATTGCCCAGGGAATCGGGTTGATGGCACCGAGAGTACAAATTTGTGCCGGACATCAAGGGAATATGATTGTTCGGTTGATCTTAGGCCAGGAGGAATGTTAACCCAATTTGGGGGAATATAGGGCGAAGATAGAGCGTAAATAGAGCGCAAATAGCAGAAGCAGAGGAAATACAGAAAGGTGAAAATATGGAAATGAAGGATCAATTGATTATTGGTGGACATGAATTTAAATCTAGATTTATTTTGGGTTCAGGAAAGTATAGCCCAGAGCTAATTGGTGCGGCAATCAAGGATGCAGGAGCGGAGATGATTACCTTGGCAGTAAGAAGAGCAAACAGTGACGGAGAAAATAATATACTAGGACATATTCCGGAGGGAATTACCTTGCTTCCCAACACCTCAGGGGCAAGAACCGCAGAAGAGGCTGTACGCATTGCACGCCTTGCCAGAGAACTTGGCTGTGGAGATTTTGTCAAAATTGAGGTAATCAAGGATGCAAAATATTTGCTTCCAGACAATTATGAGACCATAAAGGCCACAGAGATTTTGGCAAAAGAAGGGTTTGTGGTAATGCCGTACATGTATCCGGATCTCAATGTAGCAAGAGAACTGGTCAATGTAGGCGCAGCCTCCATTATGCCGCTGGCTGCACCGATTGGATCAAACAAGGGTCTTGCCACCAAAGCCTTTATTCAAATCTTGGTGGATGAAATTGACTTGCCGATTATTGTAGACGCAGGAATCGGAAGACCAAGCCAGGCCTGTGAAGTAATGGAAATGGGTGTGTCTGCGGTAATGGCCAATACGGCAATTGCTACGGCAGGAGACATTCCACTGATGGCAGGTGCATTTAAGCAGGCAATAGAGGCGGGGAGAGCAGCATATTTATCCGGCCTTGGCAGAGTGCTTGGAAGTGGCGGAGATGCGTCTTCTCCATTAACAGACTTTTTAGGATAAAAATGGAAGTCAATTCGTAGTACACAGCGTAAAAGAGGAGAAAAAAATGGAACGGACAAACCATATGGCTTATCAAGAAGGGATGGAAGTGGTAGACTCACCAATTATGGACAAGGTAATTTCTGCTATGGAAGACTATGATGAAGGGCAATACACCAGTGTAGAGGTTGAAGCGGCCTTGGCAAAGGATAATCTTAGCCCGGAAGATTTTGGGGCACTACTTTCTTCGGCGGCAGAGCCATATTTAGAGCAGATGGCACAGCAGGCAATGAAACAGACACGGAAGCATTTTGGCAATGGAATCTATCTGTTTACCCCAATATACATTTCCAATTACTGTGAAAACCATTGCATTTATTGTGGATTTAATTGTCATAATGAAATTAGGAGAGCTAGGCTAGACAAGGAGGCCATAGACAGAGAAATGCGAGAAATTGCCAAGACCGGTCTAGAAGAGATCCTGATTTTGACTGGAGAAAGTAGAAAATGGTCCAATGTGGAATACATTGGAGAAGCCTGCAAAATTGCAAGAAAATACTTTAAATTGGTGGGAATAGAAGTTTATCCCATGAATTCTGATGAGTATGCTTATCTTCGTCAATGTGGGGCAGATTTTGTGACGGTGTTTCAGGAAACCTATGATTCGGATAAATATGAAACCTTACATTTGGCTGGACATAAACGGGTTTTCCCTTACCGGTTCAACGCACAGGAGCGGGCGCTAAAGGGCGGAATGCGTGGGGTGGCTTTTGCTGCACTGCTTGGGCTTGCTGACTTTAGAAAGGATGCCTTTGCTACGGGAATGCACGCTTACTACATTCAAAGAAAATATCCGCACGGAGAAATTTCTTTTTCTTGTCCTAGATTGCGGCCCATTATTAACAACGACCAAATCAACCCGAAGGATGTGGACGAGCGTAGATTATTACAAGTGATGTGTGCTTATCGTCTATTTATGCCTTTTGCGGGAATGACCATATCCACTAGAGAGCGGGCGGAATTTCGAGACAATGTGATTGGCCTTACCGCAACAAAAATTTCAGCAGGAGTTTGTACCGGTATTGGCGGACATGGGGAAGATGATGAACAGGGAGATGACCAATTTGAAATCGCCGACAACAGGACGGTAGAGGAAGTTTATAGCGCAATTCAGCAGCGAGGACTTCAGCCGGTAATGAATGATTATGTCTTCGTTTAAGAAAATTGCCATTACTGGACGTGAGCTTTGCCTACACCCCCTAGAAGAGCAAATCCTTGGGTTTTCGGAAGAGGAAAAACCGGATATTGTGATTTTGCGAGAGAAGGATCTTGAAGAAGAGCACTACAAGCTACTGGCAAAAAAGGTGAAGAATGCTTGCGAAGAGCGGGAGATCTGCTTTATTCCCCATACCTTTGTGAATACGGCAAAAACCTTAGGGTGCGAAGCACTCCATCTTACTTATGGAGGGTTTTTGCAACAGCCTGAGGTAACCGCACGGTTTCCTGTGGTGGGAGTATCCATACATTCCTTGGCAGAAGCGAAAATGGTTGAGGAAAGAGGCGGAGCTTATGTTGTGGCAAGCAATATTTGGGAGACGGATTGTAAACCGGGTTTATCGGGGAGGGGGCTACCTTGGCTAGAGGAAGTTTGCAAAGGAATTTCTCTGCCGGTATATGCCCTAGGCGGGGTGAAGCCGGAGCTTTACGGAGACCTTGAAGCAGCCGGTGCAGCCGGTGCCTGTATGATGTCTTGGTATATGAAACGATAAAACGATAAATAATGAAGAAGAAAAAGCCACCGGAGAGAAAAACTTTTTTGGAGAACCGGTGGCTTTGTGATATGATGAAAAGACGAAAAAAAGGAGGCGCATTTGTGTTTACGGAATTAGTGGATCATATTACAGATATCTCTGTGTTTACAGAAAGTTTAAGGGATTGGATTTCCAATCTTTCGATTAACTCAATCATCATCCTTGTGATGATGATTTTTATGGTGGTTGGAGCCGTGGATCGGGTCCGAGGCAATAAGCTAGGCTATGGTGCTGAATTTGAGCAAGGATTTCAGGCTATGGGGCCGTTGGCACTTGCAATGGCAGGGGTTGTGGCAGCAGCACCTGTGCTTTCTATTTTGCTAAAACCCATTATTGTTCCCCTTTATGGGCTTCTTGGGGCAGATGCCTCTATCTTTGCTACAACCTTGCTGGGATCGGACATGGGTGGCTACCCCTTAGCCATGGAACTGGCAGAAAATGAAACCATAGGAAATTTTTCCGGGTTGATTTTAGGAAGTATGATGGGGGCAACGGTTGTCTTTACTATTCCCGTCGCCTTAACCCTCATCAGAAGAGAAGATCGGGCAGTCCTGGGGGCGGGAATTTTGACCGGATTGATTACTATCCCGTTAGGCTGCATTGCTGGAGGTCTGGTCATGAATTTAACCGGATATACCCTCTCCTTGGTAGAAATTGCAAGGAATCTTATTCCGGTGATTCTCTTTGCCTTACTCATTATTATTGGGCTTTGGTTTAAGCCGGAGGGGATGATTTGGGGTTTTAATCGCTTTGGCAAGGGGGTAACCATTTTGATTACGATTTTCACTGCAATCGCGGTGTTTGAATATCAAACGGGGATTATGTTCCCCTTGATGGATGTTATGGTGAAGCCGGATTTAAATCAGAACATTCCACTGGAAACCGGCTTGCTGGTTTGCGGCCAAATTGCGACGGTACTCATCGGAGCCTTCCCTATGGTCAAATGGTTTACCAAAACCTTTTCCGGCCCACTGGCGAGGATTTCCGCACGTGTAGGCGTAAACAAAACTGCCTGCACAGGATTAATTGCTAGCCTGGCAAACAATATCGCCATGTTTACACTTTTGGAAACCATGAATCAAAAAGGGAAATTGATGAACATTGCCTTTGCGGTATCCGGAGCCTTTGTTTTTGGAGATCATCTAGGCTTTGCTGCAGGGGTAAATAAGACCATGATCTTTCCGATGATCGTTGGAAAGCTAATTGCCGGGATTACCGCACTGGTGCTCGCCAATTATTTGTCCCCGATTTTATTGCAAAAGGTAGAGCAAGTGAATAAAAAGGGATAATGTTTATCAACATGCCCGCCCCCTGTTTTTTCAAGGGGAGGAGAAGTTTTCCACAGATAAAAATAGATTGTATACAATTATTTTAACATCGTGCTGTGGATAAAATTTCGCCTTATTAATCCACCAATTTCAACGGTGGATAAGGTTATTACAAATAATGGAATGGAGTTATCCACAGAAAGAGGAGGGCTTGCATCTTGAGTGGGGATAAGGAGTTGACGAAAGGGAATATTGGAAGCACCTTGCTGCTGTTTAGTTTGCCCATGATTTGCGGAAACATTTTGCAACAGCTTTACCAAGTTGCAGATACGATTATTGTGGGGAAAACCTTAGGTGCTGCAGCACTTTCTGCGGTGGGATCTTCCTATGCGTTAATGGTTTTATTGACCTCAATTACCCTAGGGCTTTGCATGGGCAGCGGAGTTGTTTTTGCACAGCTTTATGGAGGAAAACGGATCGAGGAAATGAAGATTGCTTTTTTTAATTCTCTTCTTTTTATTCTCGCCTTTACTTTTCTATTAAACTTAACTGCTTATTTACTTTTGGAAAACTGTTTGATTTGGTTATCCATTCCCAGCGAGGCTATAGAATATACCCGGGACTATTTACAGGTGATGTTTCTTGGACTTGGCTTCGTTGCCTTGTACAATTTCTTTGCCGCAGTGCTTAGAAGCATAGGCAATACCCTTGTTCCCTTAATCTTTTTGGCTATTTCTGCCGTGGTAAACATTGCTTTAGACTTGCTCTTCATCCTGGTTTTTCGCTGGGAAGAGATGGGTGCGGCAGCGGCAACAGTTATTGCACAAGCCCTTTCAGCAGTTTGCCTCATCCTCTATTTTTTCAAAACAGAAAAACAGTTCCTTCCGCAAAAAAAGCACTGCCATTACCATCCGGGTCTATTGTGGGAGATCATCAAAAACTCGGCCTTAACGGCATTGCAGCAATCGGTGATGAACTTGGGAATTCTTATGGTACAAGGCTTAGTTAATCGTTTTGGCTTTGCAGCCAGTGCAGCCTTTGCCGCAGTGGTAAAAATCGATGCCTTTGCCTACTTGCCGGCACAGGACTTTGGAAACGGATTTGCCACCTTTGTGGCACAAAACTATGGTGCGGGCAATGAAGAACGAATTTTGCGAGGAAAGCGAATTGCCATAGGCTACACCACAGCCTTTTGCATCCTTTCCTCTGTACTGGTATTGCTGTTTTCCAAAGAACTAATGCTCCTGTTTGTAGAACAAGGAGAAACCGAAATTCTAGAAATAGGGATACAGTACCTGCACATTGAAGGTGCATTCTATTTCGCCATCGGAATCCTCTTTTTACTCTATGGCTATTACAGAGGATTAGGAAAACCATGGATTTCCCTTAAACTAACCATTATTTCCTTAGGCACACGGGTTGCACTAGCCTATCTTCTTTCTGCCATTCCACAAGTGGGGCTTACAGGAATTTGGTGGGCAGTACCCATCGGCTGGATCCTAGCAGATCTAGTCGGTCTATTCCAAGCAGCACCCAAACAGCGAGCAAATATTGACCAAGCAGCACATAAATAGCGGCCAAATATTGACCAAGCAGCACATAAATAGCGAGCAAATGTAAATCATGACTGGGAGTATGGGGAAATTTTGTTTTTTCTCAATTGCTTCGCGCTGAGCAGAATAGATCGCGGTTTTTTGCACCCTTTTGCCAAAATAGGGACTTCAAATGCAA
>JAVWKI010000014.1:0-253 GCA_036638575.1 Anaerovoracaceae bacterium
AATTTACCACATTTAAGGAATAATCCGCAACAAAAGGATTGGTTTTTCTGTAGTGATAAATGCCACCATAGCCGCCAATCAGTAGCTCCCCGTCTTGCTTCTTATACTCAATTTGATTTCTTCTGACCACATTTTCAAAGTAGATTTCCTTGATTCCACAGCTTACGCAAGCATCATACTGTTCCTTCGTGGCTACTGCTGCGGTAAGGTAGGCTTCTTTTGGGGCAAAGCTTATTTTTTCTTTTTCCTTAGG
>JAVWKI010000014.1:263-18169 GCA_036638575.1 Anaerovoracaceae bacterium
CTTCTTTTGGCTATTGTGCTTCAGGGCATATAGGCTGTCAACAATCTCTCTTCTGGCTTCGTTTAATAGCTTCGCCGGAATAAAGGCATTGTATTCCTCAAACTCAACATGGTTTAAGGTAAATACCGTATCATTCAACCTTGAAAATTGTTTTATCAACTGCGCTTTTGTTGTAGGATTATTCATTGCTTCGCTCAGCAGTTCGTCGCTTTCATATACGTAATGAACCCCTAGCCCTGAGCTTTCTATAATTAGCTTTGCATCCGGATAGGCGTATACACGAATATCTAGGTTTGCCCGCTTAAATTCTTTTTCCAGGGAGGCTTCTAATTCCTTGTAATAGCGGTAATCCTTTGTTACATAAACCAAATCCCCTTTGGATAGTTTTTCTTTGATTTTGATGTAACAAACATCCTCTGCTTTGTTGATTAAATTCCCCGCTTTATCATAAAGCTTTACCACCGTTAGGTTGACGTCCTCATTGTTGTGGCTAATTCTGATGATATCGTTTTGATTTAAGGTTCTTGTTAAGACAATTTCATACTTATCTTTGACCATCCTGCTAATTCTGCCGATTTCATAGCCAAAGTTATTGGGCCTTGCTGTGTTTGTAATTTCTTTTTGATCTTCATGAAACAAATATCCCTTGGTAAAGGTTCTGTTGAAGGTTTTCTGTAGATCGTCTTTATCCTCTTCCGTTATCTTGTCATCTAAGGCCTTACGATATTTTGACACAACATTGGCAACGTATGCTGGCTCCTTCATTCGCCCTTCTATCTTCAAGGAATCAATGCCCTTCAGTGCATGGATGTGGTCGATGGTGTTCAGGTCCTTGGTAGATAAAATATAGCTTTTCCCCAAGGATTTCTCTGTATCCATTTCAATTAATTCATATTCCTTACGACATGAGCCCACACATCTTCCACGATTTCCGCTTCGATATCCGATTAGCCCCGACATCAAACAGTTTCCAGAGTAAGATACACAAAGGGCGCCATGAACAAAGACTTCTAGGGGCACCTTGGCAATTTTTTTTATCTCGTGTACTTTTTCAATAGAAAGCTCCCTAGACAGAACCACCCGTTTTGCACCAAGCTCCTTGAGCAATAAGGTCCCGTCTAAATCATCTATTCCCATTTGCGTTGAACAATGTGCTTCCATGTCCAGAAAGTTTTTGACAATATAGTCAAAGGCAGCCAGATCCTGAACGATAATCCCATCCGCACCAATTTCATTTAATTGGTGCATCTGTGCTTGCATCTCTTCCACTTCGTTTTCAAAAACAATGGTATTCATGGTTACATAAATTTTAACATTTCGTAGGTGGGCATATGCAATCGCCTCTTTTAGCGATTCTAAATCAAAATTTGATGAGTATGCACGAGCACCAAATTTTTGCATTCCCAGATATATTGCATCACAGCCATTAGAAATTGCCGCTTTTAACGCTTCCATATTTCCTGCCGGAGCTAATAATTCAGTCATTTTTTCCTCCCCTATCCTTTACTATTCCCCGCAAATTGCTTCTAACTGATTGCAAAGCTTTTCTGCTGCGGCCAAGTCATTCTTTTTAAATGCCAAGGTAATATTTGCTTCCAGCTCCTGCTTTTTCTTGTCAATTTCCAAATATTTTTGGTCGAAATATTTATCATATACCATTTTGCGGAAGGTTCGCGTACGCATACGTCGAATGGTATTGTCTTCGATAAGCAACACGTAATCCGCACAATTGGCAACAAGGTAAAAGTCGTGGCTCACCATCAGCACCGCTCCTTCATATTGTGAAAGTGCTTTTTCCAGTGCCATTTGTGCATAGATATCTAAATGGCTAGTAGGCTCATCCAAAATCAAAAGCTGAGCCTTTGTATAGGCAACCATTGCGATTTGAAGCAAGTTCCTTTCCCCTCCGGAGAGCTGACCGACTTTTTGCTTCAAGGTATCCCCTTCTAAGCAATAATTCTCTAAATATTTCCGGATATTTTCCCTGGTTTCTAACCCCAAATCCTCCATCACCTCATACACGGTTTTTGTTTCATCTATATCTTGCCCTTGAAGCTGAGATAAACAGGCGTAGCTTGTATTCTCATCAATATGGATGGAAGGATGATTATTGTTTAAAATATCCTGCATTATGGTCGTTTTTCCTGTACCGTTTGCCCCAACAATGGCAACCTTTTCACCGGCAAGTACGTCAAAATGAATATCATTGAGCAAGCTTTCGTCAAAGGATATACGGTAATCCGTAAGGCTTAACACCTTCTGTCCTGGTTCTACCGCTACTTCCGGAAGCACAATATTTGGTTCACGAAGTTCAATAAACGGAGCCTTTATTTGCCTTGCACGTAAACGATCAAGCTGGGTCTGCTTTGCATTTACCGCACTTCCAATCACTGGATTGACCAGTGTTGTTGCTCTTTTTCGCAAAATCCCGACCATTTTTTCTGTACGTTCTATCTCTTCTTCCTCTTCCATGCTCTGTAATTTAAGGGCTATTTTTTCCCTTAGCTGTGCACAACGATATTCGCTATAGTTCCCGTCATATTCCTGAATATCCCCATTCTCCAAATGTAAAATCTTATTAAAACAGTGGTTCAATAAATATCGATTATGGGTGACCACCAATAATGTACCCTCATAACCATTAATTAACCGGCAAAGCCGCTCTAAGTTTTCAAAATCAAGAAATACATCTGGCTCGTCTAAAACCAAAAGATTTGGAGAAAGCAGCATTTCTCTCATAATCTGAAATAATTTATACTCTCCTCCACTAATCTTTGCTAGCTTCGTTTCTTCTAATTCACGCATTTCTGCCAAATATAACTGTTTACGGATATTCTGTTCATAATGATTGCCGTCCATGGCCTCAAAAGCCGCCAAAAGATCCTGGTACTGCTCAAATAACGGTGTTACATCCTCTGCCACCGCCATTTGCTCACAAACCAAAGCGGTAGCCTCCTGATTTTCCACAAATCGCTGGGCCAGATATTCAAAAACTGTGCAGTCCTGCTCCTTATCCCGCACCGCAAACTGGCTGGCATAACCAATACGGCAACGTTCATCCTTGATAATCTTCCCATCGTACAAATACTTATCGGGATAAATGAGCATATCAACAAGGGTGGATTTTCCCACGCCATTGCTGCCAATAAATCCACAATGCTGGCCTGTTTTCAAGGTAAACGAAATTTCTCTATACAAATCTTTTGCAGGAAAACCATAGGAAAGTTTTTCTACTTGAATCATTTTTATTCTCCTTTTTTCTAAAAAGTTTTATCTAACTTTATCACAGTAGAATTATAACAACTCATACTGTAAAGCACAAGAACCCTTATCCCTTCCTCTGGTTTGTCCAGAAATGATAGTTCTTCCTCTAAACACAATAAAAGACAGCCGATTATCGCTGTCCTAATGAATGATATCATCATACTATATTTCCAACAAAATTGCAATCTTACGGCGCCTTTGGTAGAATGAAAGCAACGCTAACGATACCTACAAACAAGGAGGAGCCAATATGGAAAACGTAGCAATATTAAGTCAGGTGAAAGATTATCGAGGATATATTGATTCCCGTGTTATTGAATATATTGCAGAGGGACAAACGGAAACCTTCGAAAGCTTCGGCAATTTTAATTTATTGGCTTTTGATTGGTATGATATTTCTTGCCCTGAAATCGCAGTATCCAAGATCATGATTTATTTTGATCGAGAAAATCTTTTCTTTTTTTGTGAAGATCAGCGTGCTTGCAATAAGGTTAAGTCGATTATCTCTGATGAAATAGATGGAGAAATTACCAAAGAAACCAGCAAAGAAAAAGAACTCTATCTCTTCTTTGTTGCTCTATTACGGCTAGATATGAATCATTTAGATGAGTTTGAATTGGCTGTCACCAGATCTGAAGACGAGGCCTTGACCTATTCTCGTACAAATTATCTGGATAAGATCATTGAATATCGAAAAGAATTACTCCGCTTAAAGCGTTACTATGAACAACTGGTTGCTATTTTTGATAATCTTTCCGCAAATGATAATGGCTTAATCTCCCATGAGGGATTAAGGTATTTTACTATTTTGGGTCATCGCGCTGAACGATTTCATCAAAGCGTACTAAACATTCGCGACTATATTACACAAATGAGAGAAGCCTATCAGGCACAAATTGACATTGAACAAAACAAATTAATGAAGGTTTTTACTGTAGTTGCAACAATATTTCTTCCCCTAACCCTGATCGTTGGGTGGTACGGGATGAACTTTACCAATATGCCAGAGCTCTCGTCTCCCTATGGCTATCCGGCAATTATCCTCATTAGCCTTTTACTCTGTCTCTTTCTCATCCTACTGTTTAAGCGAAAAAAATGGTTTTAATCTGCACACCGCTACTTTTTCTCCAATAATGCAGCCAAGGTATCTTCGGCCCAGCTATACTGAGACATATATTCTCCAGAAAAGCTGTTTTCCGCATTTTGGTTCCCTTTTAATGTCATGTAATAATCACAATCAAAGCTTTGGGTATCTAAATGCTTTCCTGCTTTTTCTTCAACCAAAATGTGTCCAATATTATAGCTGTTGAGTGTTTTTCTCAATCGAGATGCTGCGGTTCTGCAAAGAGAAAAATTCTTATCGTTATGGGCCTTGTCCTCCCAAATAATCGCAAGGGCTTCCTCTGTAGTCAGAATACCGCCTTTTTTATCCACCAAAAGAGCAAGCAATTCTTTTGCCTTTCCACTGGAAAAATAAATTGGTTTCCCATTGACAAATACATCAAAATTACCAAAGGTACGAATAAAAATCGGCTTTCTCTGTCGCTTAGATAGAAGCTTCGCTCGATCGATGGCATCTTTGATGTCGATCATATTATATGGTTTTGTAACAATATAATCTGCTTTTTGTCGAATGACTTCCATAGCATATTCATCATGGGCGGTAACATAAATAATCACCACTTCAGGATATAATTCTTTCAATGCTTTGCCTAGCTCAAGGCCATTCATTTTTGGCATTTCGATGTCCAAAAGTGCAAGCTCTATTGTATTTTCCTTGGCAAAGTCTAAGGCCTCACAAGGATCATTAAATGTGGTCACATTGGTTAGATTTTGTTCTTCGCACTCTTTTTGAAACGCTCTCATTGACCAAAGTTCATCATCAACTAATATCGTATTCATTCCGTTCCTTCTTTCTCTTCTTCCCTTAACGCAAAATCATTCCGTCCTACAACTCCTCCTCTTCTATTTTGTATTTCAGAGGAATTCTTATGGTAACTACCGTTCCATTACCCGGACTGCTGTCAATCTCTAATGTTCCGTTGCACATTTTATCCAGTCGGTACTTCACATTGGCTAGACCCAAAGAACCTTCGTGATCAGTCAACGTTTGAGGATCAAAGCCTATTCCATTATCTTTTACTTTGACTATATAGGATTTATGGTCCTTACTTGTGCAAACATCTACGATGCCTTCACCTTCTCCTTTTCGTATTCCATGCTTAATGGCATTTTCTACGATAGGCTGCACGGTTAGCGGTGGAATCATAAACTTAATTTCATCAAGCTCGTATTCCACATCGATCTTGCCATAGAAGCGTATCTTTTCAATCTCTGCATATTCAATAACGTGGCCAAGCTCCTTTTCAAAGGTAACTAATCTCTCCGACGTCAGTGTGTCGATATTGGTCCGCATATATTTGGAGAAATGATAGACCAGCTCCTGTGCTTGCTTAGGATCATCTCCAATTAATCCTCGAATGGCACTGAGGGTAGTGTATAAAAAATGGGGCTTAATTTGGCTGAGCATCATAGAGATTCGCTGCTCCTCCATTTTGTCCTTTACTACCTTTTCATTCCAAAGAAGGAATAAAAGAATTATCCCTGATGCAATGAAGATGATGATGCATAATCCTATGGCCATGTTCAAAAACCAAGAGGTTTTTTCTTTCACCACTTGTTCACTGACCACATTAAAAATTGTCCAATCGTTGATCATTAGGGGCTCATAGATACAATAGCTTTCTACCCCACCAAAAGTTGCCTTAAACACTCCCCTTGAGCCAATCTCAAGGCTTTCAGAAAGGGCTTTTTCAGAAACATTTAGCTCGTCAATATATTTTTCCTCTAGCAAGTTCTCGCCTTCTAAAGAAAGTCCCTCTTTGTTGTTGTCGATAATCACCATCCCGGTAGAATCAGAAACAAAAGAAAAGCTTCGCCGGCCATAGGCTTCTGAAACCAGTAGCTTCACAAACCCCTCTCCCTTGTAATGGGAAACCAACACCCCGCGAACTTCTTCTCCGTTAATCACCGGAACGGCCATGATAAATTCACCCTCGTCACCGCCTAAAAGGCAGGTACCATCTCTAGCTAAAACGTCTTTCCCCCCCATAGCAGTAGCAAAGAAGGCTTTCTCAGAAAGATCTGTCCTTTTCCCATTTCCATAATAAGCCGTTCCGTCCGGGCCTACTACCGCAATATGGGTAAAGCCTGCACTTTCTTTGACCGCGTTCATTCTAAGGAGCAGATCCTCGCTGCTCATCTGCGCTGCAGTACCTAAACTACTTGCAAAGGCCTTGGTAATTGAATATTGCCCTTCTATCTTCGTCTGCAAGATTGTCCGCTGTTCCTTTGCAGAATCCCGCAAAACATCAAAGGCTTGTTCCTCTGCCTTTTGCACAATGCGGTATTGAAAAAAGCACACGCTCAATACCGCAATGACCATTGCACAAACGGGGATCCATATGTATTTTTTGTCGATACGCCGTTTCACTTCTTCACCTCAAGTAAAAATATCATATTATTTACTTAATTAGACTATATTTTCAACCATATGTCAATAGAGTTAATACCCTGCCGAACAAAGTAACTCCTGTTGTTCTTCTTCCGTTAGCTTTAGGTTCTCTCCTATTGTTCGTACCGTCTCTTCTGACAAAGTACACGTTTGTCCCGTAGACAGCTTAATAAAATCTTCTTTTGCTATCCCTACCTGGCTAAAAGAAACCACGCCGGCTGCAATTTGTCGATCATAGAAACGGAAAAACACGCGATTAAACATTTTCTTTTCTCCTACTTCCAATATCTGCGGCTGCGGTAAACAGTACGTCTGTAGAAGAGTTCAATGCGGTTTCACAAGAATCTTGAATTACACCAACAATAAACCCAACACCAACAACCTGCATTGCCACATCATTTGGAATACCAAACAAGCTACAAGCAAGAGGAATAAGTAGCAAGGAACCACCGGCAACGCCAGATGCTCCACAAGCACTAACTGCCGAAAGAATGCTCAAAATTACGGCCGTAGGGAAGTCTACACTGATTCCCAAGGTATGCACTGCTGCTAAAGTCAGTGTTGCGATAGTTACCGCTGCACCCGCCATGTTAATGGTTGCGCCCAAAGGAATAGAAATAGAGTAAGTATCCTTATCTAAGCCTAAGTCCTCACAAAGCTTCATATTTACCGGAATGTTTGCTGCCGAGCTTCTGGTAAAGAAGGCCGTCATTCCGCTTTCTTTCAGACATTTAAATACCAATGGATATGGATTTTTTCGAATTTTAACAAAAACAATAATTGGATTTACCACAACGGCAACAAAGAGCATTAATCCAACTAGCAATAACAATAGCTGTCCATAAGTAAGCAAGGTTCCCAATCCGCTCTTTGATACGCTGGTAAATACTAGGCCCATAACACCCAATGGTGCAAACTTAATTACCCATCTTACCACCTGGGATACCGCATCTGCCATATCTCCGATGAAATCCTTTGTGCCTTGTGCTGCGATTTTTAGTGCAAGCCCCAGCAACACTGCCCAGAATAAAATTCCTAAATAGTTGGCTTCCATCAATGCAGTAACCGGATTTTGTACAATATTTGTCAGTAAACCTTTTAGCACTTCTACAATGCCGCCCGGAGGGGTAACCTCTTGCTCTCCTGCTGCCAAAATTAGGTTCACCTTAAAGATATAACTAGCAATTACCGCACACAAGCCTGCAAGGAAGGTTCCAAGCAAGTACAGCCCAATAATGGACTTCATATTTGTTTTCTGTCCTTTTTTGTGGCCTGAAATTGCACCCATAACCAAAAAAAACACCAATACCGGTGCAACCGCCTTAAGGGCACCTACAAAAAGTTCTCCCAGTATAGTAATTCCGGACAATTGCTTCGGCCAAAGCAAAGCTAGTGCCAAGCCGATAATCAACCCCAGTATAATCTGTTTCACCAAGCTGACTTTGTTCCATGCCTTTAATAAATCGTTAACTTTCATACACTCTCTCCCATAGTATTAAAATAAATTTTGACCTCATACAGTATGACAGTTTTCCAAGAATAAATCAAGACATAAAGAAACCTTGCCAATTTTCTTCCATTTATTTTGGAAGAAAATGGACAAGGTCGAGGGAACCAATAGAATTAAATTTACCTCTTAGGATTGTACAATTCGGTAATAGGTTTTTGCGGTTAAGGCATAGACGATTCCATAAAATATAGCGAAAACCAAAAGGGTTCCTAGGGTGCACCAGGCAAACAAAGAAATATTGGTCAAATTCAATGCCGCCAGGCAACCGGTAATCAGATTAAAGGCAAAGGCAATATGCACCCCTGCCACAACTAGAGGTAGGAAAAATACGGTAATCACCTGTGCACCAATGGCCCGCTTCACTTCTTCTTTGCTCATTCCTACCTTTTGCATAATTTCAAAACGCTGCTTATCTTCATATCCTTCCGAGATTTGCTTGTAGTACATAATCAGTACTGTTGCCATGATAAACAAGGTCCCAAGAAACAGTCCTAGGAAAAACAGTCCTCCATAGACCAAATAAAAGCTATTTTTGATACTTTCTGCACCGAACACATTTGCACCAAAGGCTTTGCTCGTTGCCGCTTTAATTTCTTCCGTCAACTGTATCTGTTCCTCTGCCGAAGCATCGGTATCAAAGCCATAGTATAGAAGACTTTGTTGCTTTAATACCGGTGCATCATTTGGCATGATGAAAAAATAAATATCTGAAATCGACGCATAGTATCCTGGAGCGACAGGTAAATCCAAGACTTCTTCCCCTACTACATACCTTGTTCCTTCTAAATTTATTTCTTTTTCATGGAATTTTTCTCCTAGAGAATAGATTCTGGTCTCATTTTCTTTTAACTGGAGATTTTCATTTTTCATGAAATTATACTCATCCTGAGAGATAAAAAATCCAATTTCTATATTGGTTGCATTATAAACATTCTTTTCGGTCAAAGTGATTTTTTCACCATCTCGCTGCATCATCTTCATTGTACTAATATAATTCAGCTCATCTTTTTTATTTACGCCTTTTTGTTGAATCAATGCATCAATTTCTTCTGTCAGGCTTGCCCGTTCTTGTAGAGAAAGATCAAAGGCCTCAACGGAAATATTTCTTGGGTTTTGAATTCTTAGTGCATCCTCTATTCCCAAATAAAGGGATAGTGTTGTAGAGAGCATAACCAAAACCATTGTGGATAAAATGCAAATATTTGCAAGCCCCACTGCGTTTTGCTTCATTCGATAAAGCATTCCCGAAATCGCTGTGAAATTCTTTGTCTGGTAGTAGTATTTTTTATTCTTTTTTAACAGCTTAAGCAAGGCTATGCTTCCTGCAATAAAGAGACAATAGGTCCCAATAATCACCAAAATTACCGCAACAAAGAAAAGGGGAATAGCCTCTAAGGGAGCCTTTGTGGTAATGGCAATGATATACCCTACACTAAGAGAAATAAGTCCCACTGCGGTGAGTATCCATTTTACCTTTGGTTCACGCTCTCCTACAGCTCCACCAGAAAGCAGCTCCACAGGCTTTGCCAAATGAATTTGACGAATATTATTCAGAAAAATCATCAGAAAGATTCCAGAAAACAAGATCAGGCTATTGACCAGCCCTTCTGTTGAAACAGAAAATCCAAAGGGTAGTTCAAAGGTCAGCAGCTTAAACAGCAGCAAAGACATTAGCTTGCTAAATAGTATACCCAGACCTAAGCCAACCAGTAAGGTAAAGGCCCATACATAAAGGGTTTCCAGCCCGATGACTCTTGCCAAATGCAGTTTTTCCATACCCAAAATATTATAAAGTCCAAACTCCTTCTTTCTTCGTTTCATTAAGAAGCTATTGGTATAGAACAAAAATATTGCTGCAAATACGCCAATCACAATCACGCCAAATTGCATAATCATAATAATCGCCTCACTACCTTGTAGCTGCTCTAGGCCATCAATCCCCTTTAGATAACACATCATATAAAACATCATTATGGTCGCAGCACAGGTAATCATAAAGGGGACATAGGTTTTTTTGTTCTTTTTTATATTTGTTCCTGCCAGTTTCCAATAAAAAATATTACTCATGTTGACCACCACCTGTTGCAATCATTGTTAATGTATCCGAAATTTTTTGGTACATTTTTTCTGCAGTAGAAGCACCTTTGTAAATTTGATGAAAAACTTCCCCATCCTTAATAAACAGTACTCGTTTGGCTCTACTGGCTGCTTTAATGGAGTGAGTGACCATCAAAACCGTCTGCCCATCTTCATTAATATTCGACAATACATCCAATAGCCCCTCAGCCGCCTTGGAATCCAACGCTCCTGTCGGCTCATCTGCAAGAACCAGCTGAGGACTGGTAATTAATGCTCTAGCCACAGCGACACGCTGCTTTTGCCCTCCTGAAAGCTCATAAGGGAACTTCTTTAGCAGATCCCAAATTCCTAACTTTTTTGCAATTGGCCTTAACGCCAAATCCATTTCCTCATATTTCTTCCCTTTTAGCACCAAGGGAAGGAAGATATTGTCCTCCACCGAAAAGGTATCCAGCAGATTAAAGTCTTGAAAGACAAAGCCTAGGTTTTCCCTACGAAAGGCGGAAATCTCTCGTTCGCAAATATTCACAATATTTTCTCCCCGGAGCAAAACCTCCCCGGAAGTAGGTTTATCCAAAGATGCGATAATATTCAATAAGGTAGTTTTTCCCGAACCGGATTCACCCATAATCGCTACAAATTCACCCTCCTCAACAGAAAAAGATACATTGGATAAGGCCTGTACTTGATTATTTCCAAATCTGGTTGTATACACTTTTTTTAAATTGTTTACTTCTAATAATTGCATTTTGCTGCCTCCTTTATTTCATGTCCCTATTATATAAAACAAGAAGAATGCCTTGCCATAACTTCAGCTTACATTCTTCTTCCCAGTCTTACATTTTTGTAAGGATGTCCTATTCTCTTATGGGTGCATGGGTAGAAAGCCCTATTTTTACCTTAGTTCCCTTGCAGGAAACCGATTCAAATTCAATGGTATGGGACAGCTTTGTCAAGATTTTTTTACATAAATATAAACCGATTCCTGTGGATTTCTTGTCCATTCGTCCATTAAATCCAGTAAATCCTTTTTCACAAATTCGAGGAAGATCTTCTTCCCTTATTCCAATTCCGGTATCTTCAATGACTAAGGTTTTGTTCTCTTCCATATATATAGAAATGCTCCCTTCCTTTGTATACTTTAAACTATTTGAAATTAATTGCTCTAAAACAAAGGCCAGCCATTTTTCATCGGTAAGCACCAACTCGCCACTATCTTGAAAATTTAATTGAATTTTTTTGTAGATAAACTGTCGTGAATGTTTTTTGATTACCTCACGGATAATTTTATCTATGGAATATTCAGCAAGGTCAAGATCTGCGGAAATACTGTCTGACCGTAGGTAATGAAGGGCCATTTCCACATATTGCTCTACAAAAAACAGTTGCTGAGCAAGGGGTCTATCTTGCTCTCTCCCCTCTCGTTCTATCATCAAATAAAGGGCAGAAATCGGCGTTTTGATTTGATGCGCCCAAAGGGTATAATATTCCACCATTTCTTTATAGTCCTTATCTTTTTTAGAAATCAGTCTTCGCAATTCGTTTTCCCTTTGCGCGATAATTTCTTGATAATCCGCTTCAATCAACTCCTCTGCCTCAGGTAAGGTTAGGTTGTGACTCTCTTCACACGCTCTCAGCCGAAGCAGTAAGGCATGTTTTTGTGAATAATTCCAAAAACCCACGCCTCCTACAACGAAAACCCCTACGAAAACCAAAACACTTCCATAAATCAGCGGTTCTTTAGGTAGACCATAAAGAATAAACATCAAAGCAAATATCATTAAGCTAAAGCCAATGCCAAAAATTCCCCATCTATGTTTTTTTAAATATGCACACAAGATCTTCATTAATCCACCAAATATCCCATTCCTTTTTTTGTTTTTACAAACTCCGGCAAGCCAATGACTTCCAATTTCTTTCTCAGTCGAGTCATGTTTACCGTCAAGGTATTATCATCGATAAACGCCTCACTTTGCCAAAGTCTCTCCATAATTTTTTCCCTGCTGACCACCGTACCCTTATTTTCCATCAGTATTTGTAATATGCGAAAGTCATTTTTGGTTAACTCTAGCCGTTGGCCTTTGTACTTCAATGCCGTTTCATTAAGGTCCAAAATCACTTCCTTGTGTTCAATAATATTTACCGTTCCGCTCATAGAATAAGTTCGACGAAGAAGTGCCTGTACCTTTGCGGTAAGGACCTCAAGGCTAAAAGGCTTGGCCACAAAGTCATCTCCACCCATACTAATGGCCATCACCACATTCATATTATCCGAAGCAGAAGAAAGAAAAATAATCGGTACTGCAGATTTTTTTCTAATTTCACTGCACCAATGATAGCCGTTAAAAAACGGTAATCCGATATCCAGCAACACCAATTCCGGTTGATATTCATCAAAAATTTCATTGACCAGCTTAAAATCTTCTACCAATTTTACTTCATACTCCCACTGTTCTAGCTGTTCTTTTATACTGTTTGCGATGATTTTTTCATCTTCTACAATCAGAATTTTAAACATTTCTCCTCTCCATTCCTTCTTTATTCCTTCTTTTCTCTCTGAATATTTAAAATTATCCTCGTTTCATTGCAAGTATACCATAAATAATGTTAAAATAATAACGTATAATTTAATCGTGGAGTTCTTATATTTTCAATGGAGGTTATCATGAAAATCATTAATCAATCGGTTTACAATTTTTCCAAAGAAAATCCACCTTGCGAGACCGCAGAAGCCGGAGAACTTCTGATGTTTCACACCATGGATTGTTTTTCCAATAAATTGACTTCCGAAAACATTACTATGGCAGATCTAGATTACGGCTATGATGTAGCAAACCCTGCGGCAGGGCCTGTCTACATTAAGGACGCAAAGCCTGGTGATGTGCTAGTTGTGGATATTTTGGATATTCAAGTTGCTGACGAAGGAACCATTGCCACCGGTGCAGGCTGTGGACCCCTTAGTGATGATATGGAACTACGCACCAAAAAAATCAAGATTGTCGATGGAGTTGCCCAGTTTAATGGTGTAAAGTTTCCTATTGATCCGATGATTGGTGTAATTGGAACTGCACCGGATGGAGAGCGTGTCATCGATGGATATCCGGGCAACCACGGTGGAAACATGGACAGCAAGAAAATTAAAAAAGGTGCCCGTGTTTACTTCCCTGTACGTGTTCCCGGTGCGCTTTTTCAGCTAGGAGATATTCATGCAACAATGGGCGATGGAGAGCTTTGCGGAACAGGAATTGAAATTCCTGCAAAGGTTTTGGTCAAGGTTTCCCTAATTCATGATTTTGAACTCAACTGGCCAGTAACCGAAACCCACACCCACTGGTATGTTAACGCCTGTGCACAAGAATTCAATGAAGCCTTGGTCAATGGTTCCAGGGAATTACAGCGACTAATCATGAATTCTACCGGCTGGGATAAAACAGATACCTATATGTATATGTCCGTTCAAAGTGACGTAGAAGTCAACCAAGGCTGTAAGCCTTGCGAAGTGCCACTGATTTTGCGTATTGGCACGCCTAAGTTAACGCAATTTGAGCCGCTAATTAAATAGGCTTAAATAGATTTTGTTATTGCTAAATATTAAGGAGGTTTTTCACAATGAGTGAAGAAAAAAAGGGAAAAGGAAACCTTGAGCAGTTCGGCTATAAGCAAGAACTCAAGCGTACTTTATCCCTAAGAGACGTCGTACTATTCGGCGTACTATTTATGGTAATTATTGCCCCACAATCAATTTATGGCGAGATTCAGTTGGCCAGCGGCGGAATGACTCCACTGGTTTATATTGTTGGATTCATTGCCATTAGTTTTACCGCAATGAGTTATATGCGCATGAGCAACAGATTCCCTATTGCCGGCTCTGTTTATGCTTATGTACAACGAGGAATCAACCCACATGCCGGCTTTATCGGCGGATGGCTAATCCTACTGGATTATATCTTTGTTCCATCTCTACTTTACGTTATGGTTGCAAACTGGGGCGTTACCCTTATTCCGGGAAGCCCTTGGTATGTATGGATTATTGTTTTTGTCCTATTTAATACTATCGTCAATGTTCGCGGAATGGAAATGACCAAAGGGGTAGACTGGGTACTATTCGTTTTGGAAATTGTTATCCTGGTTGCCTTTGTGGTTCTAGGACTTAAATATGTTTTAGGCGGCGGTGGTGCAGGACATCTTGCCTTAGATCCTCTCTATCAGCCAGGAAAAGTTGACGCCCACTTTATCGCTTCTGCATGCTCTATTGCTTGTCTATCCTTCCTAGGCTTTGACGGCATGAGTACCTTGGCGGAAGAAACCATTAAGCCAGAGAAAAATATCGGAAAAGGAATTATGATTGCACTTTGTGCTATTGTTGGCGTATTTGTACTACAAACCTACGTTGCTGCACTTATTTTACCAGACTGGCAAAACACAGATGCTGCAATGGGCTTCTTTGATGCAGCAAGAACTGCCGGTGGTGCAACCTTTGAAAAGCTGTTATTGATTGTCAACATTGCTGCAATTGGTATTGCCAATATTATGGCTGCACAGACTGCAACCGCACGTATGCTCTACGGTATGGGCCGTGACGGAGTAATTCCAAGAATGTTCGGTAAGGTTCACCCTAAATACCAAACGCCGTTTGTTGGCGCCTTGGTAGTCGGCGGACTTTCTTGCATCGTTCCACTGATTCTATCCATGTCTCAGCTAGTTAGACTGGTAAACTTTGGTGCACTTTCCTCATTCATCCTATTAAACTTTGCGGTATTTGTTTTCTTCTTTATCAAAGAAAAGAGAAGAAAGTCTTTTGGAGATTATGTAAAATACCTGATTTGTCCATGGCTGGGTATCTTCATTCTCGTTTATGTATTTACCGGCTTTGATAAGCTTACCTACATCGTAGGTATTGTATGGCTTGTTCTGGGTCTAATTATCGGCGCAATAAAGTCAAAGGGTTACAAAGAAGTACCTGATGCATTCAAGAATTTAGAAGTATAATTAGAAAGATAAAAATGAAATAAGAACAACAAATAAAGCACTTATCCAAGCTAGGATAAGTGCTTTATTATTTCGTGCTTGTTATTTTGCAATGCTTTTACGGGTTAAGATAAGGGCTAGCATACCCCCAACAGAAGCCAAAAGCAAGACTTCAATCAAGAGCATCTTGTGGTTGTCTCCGGTTTGCGGCTTAGTTGTATCGGTGTTATCTGCCGTTGTGCCATTGGTTGGTTTATCACTTATTGGTGCTTGAATGATGGTAAAGTCCGTCTCCGCTGTCCCATTGGTGAAGACCATGCCCAATGTGTGTTTTCCTAAGCTAAGAGTTTTTAAAAACTCTGCATTGAGGGTTATCACCGTGCTCCCTGAGGAAAGAGTATAGTGATTTGGCGCAACTTCCTTCCCATCTACGAGAAGCTGTTGGAAATCCTCTATCCTTCCATCGGATTTAATTGTTACAGTCTTGCCTTGCTCAATGGTCTGGTTTGCACCTTCGATAATTTTCGGCGCAGTAATTGGCGGAATTACAGGCTTTTTTTCAAGGGCCCTGATTGCCGCTTCAATTCTTTTGGCCATAGCAGTCACCGCTTCTTGCTCCATAATCGGCTTACCTGTAGCAACTGCTTCCTTAGCCTCTATTAAGGCTTGAACACTTTCTTCTGTATAAATAGACAAATCCTCTGGAATTTTTGAAATAGCGGCTTCTACCTCTGTATAATTTGCCCGCGATAAATAGGCTTCATCACACTTAGAAGTCGCCAGAATCTTATTCAAGATTGACGTTGTTCTATCGCCCATCTTCCCCTTAACATAGCTACATACAAATTGGTCCTCCTCATTGATGTAGGAAGATAATGTTGAGGAGAAGAAGAGTCCATCTTGATTGTATAGTTTTTCTGCAAGAATATCCAACTTCTTTGTTTCATGGTTAATATAGTAAAACGCAATATCCTCTTGCTCTATCTCCTTAATCTTCCCTTTTTCATCTATCCATTGGTCATCCTCTGTTCGGGTATAGGTTTTCCCCTCAATGACAATTTCCCTATCCTCTATGTTCAGCGGTTCATACTGAACTGCTGTAACATAGGCCGGTACCCCATTTTTGGAAACAATCTTATAGCTTGTATCTCCTGTTTTTGATACATCTCCTGCTTCAACAGAAGTTAACCCCTCGCCTATTGAATAAAGTTTATCTTTATTATAGTAGTATAAGGTTGAAATGTCCGCCTCCACTATAGCACCATAAGAAGCACCGTCGGTAAGGGCTGTCAAGGTGTTTCCTTGGTTTGTCGCTAGGTTTATACGGTTTTCTTTTCTTTTATTCAGCGGAAAGGTATCCGCCTGTGCTACAATTTTTTCAAACAAAACCTCAGAAATATGGGATTGATTGTTTTCTTCTTCAAATAAGGTCACCATCTGATCCCCTACCTTGGTAATGTCGTGAGTCGAAATGTAGTTGCACCCTTTGGCAAAAACCATAGGGACAGGATTTCCGCTGGCATCTTCCTCATTATTTTCTCCATAGAAGGTATTTGTTTCCGGATTGTAATATAAACCTTCCACGCCATAACTACTGGCGTCATTTGAAACATTGTGACACACAACCCAGGAAACAAGAAGCTTGTCTCCAACCTTACTTATTCTTGGATTATAGGTGCTCGTATTCTCCGTGTCATAGGAGGACACATTAGAAATTACAGGCTTAAATTTTGAAGTGGCCGGATCAAGGGCAGTGAGAGAAATTCTCATCTTACTGGCAAGTTCGTTCCCTGTTTCTTCTTTATCGAAGCTTTCGGTTCCTTCTGTCCATGCAACCAAAACCTCCTCATCTGAATAGAGAAATTGATCCATATCCCATGTTTCATCTTCCTTTATGGTCAATGGTAACGTCCAAGTTCTTCCATTATAAATAGAATACTTCATTTGTGGACAATTATAGCTGCTTATGGCCTCATTCTCCTTTGTGAACACCATTAGCGATCGTTCCGCTGTACCTGTCTTTGGTAATGGCACCAGTTCCGATTGACAATAAATCGGTGCTGCCGTCAATAGGGTTAGGTGGGAAACCTCCCCTTCTTGTGCAAAGGCGGTCATGGGGAAAACACCAATTAACATCGCAAAAGATAATAGGAACAATAAATATTTGTGCTTTCTTGTTTTGTTTCTTTTCATAAAACCCTCCTGAGTAAGTTGCCGATAATATAAAGTCGCGAATATTAGAATTATATATCAAGCATTTTGAAAAGTAAATCAAAACAAAACAAAGAAAAATTTGCTATCGTGATGAATCATAAGTAACTAAAAAAAGAGCATGCGAACATGCCCTCTTATTCTGATTAAATGTATTTTTTGCCATAACAAAACGAACCGTTTTTAACGGATCGACAACTTGGCAAATTTCCAAATTTCCAACCATACTCATTAACATTACTAGCTCCGGCTCCGGAAGGGAAACCCGTGTTTTTAAAAATTCAAACATGGCTTCTGTGGCTGCCTCTGCTGCCTCATCCAAAGTTTCCATACTGGCAATAACCGACCAAGACTCTTCAT
>JAVWKI010000015.1:0-812 GCA_036638575.1 Anaerovoracaceae bacterium
AGGATATTGCGGCTTAATTTGCAGGCCGCTACTGCCAAAAATACTCTTATCTTCATCTTTTCCTCATTATAATTCCAGTTCATACATGCACATAGAAAGTGCGGCCATTCCCGCAGTTTCCGTCCTCAGAATAGTTTTCCCTAGGCTAACACATTGCGTATTTGCAGCCTTTAGCTGCTCTGCTTCCTGATGAGAAAATCCTCCCTCCGGCCCGATAATCATGGCCAAGGTTTTTGGTTTGTCCAAAAGTGTAGACAGGGCATCCTTAATGGTTCGATTCTCTTCATTTTCATAGGGGAAGAGCACCAGATCAAAGGCATTTAATCCTTCTATCATTTCTTTGAACTTTATTTCCTCCTTCACCTGAGGAATTATCCCTCTCCCGCATTGCTTTGCTGCTTCAGCGGCAACACTTTGATAGCGAAGAATCTTTTTGGAAAACTTTCCATTATCGGTTACTACCGTTCTGTCCATAAATACAGGTACAATGGCAGAAATTCCAAGCTCCGTAGTTTTTTGTACGATCAATTCCATCTTCCCTTGCTTGGGGATGCCTTGAAACAAAGTAACCTTCAATTCCGGTTCCTTGGCGAATTTTTGTTTATCCAGGATCTTCACCAGGGCACCTTCTTGAGAAATCTCCACTAGTTCTCCTTGATATTCCCACTGATCTCCGTCGGAAATTTCCACCTGATCACCTACTCTTAATCGCAAAACCTTAGTTAGGTGGTGTAAATCTTCTTTGTTGTTTATCTGAATATTCTCCGCGCCTACATTGCCCGGCGATGTAAAAAATCTACTCATTTTTTGCT
>JAVWKI010000015.1:822-17259 GCA_036638575.1 Anaerovoracaceae bacterium
ATTGCACTCCATTCCCATTCATCCATTACTTCTACTACCGTCAACCCAGCCTCTTGGATTGCTTCTAGCACCATAGGTTTTTTTTCTGTTAAAATTCCTGAAGAAATGTAAATCCCACCTTTTTTCATGTGCTGCTTCACATGGGCGGTAAGCATAACCACAAGCTCTGCCATTAAGTTGGCAACCACAATATCTCCTTCAAATTCAATCCCCTTGGTTAAATCTCCAAAAGCAATTTCCACCTTGTCTTGGCAGTGATTGATTTCTACGTTTTCCTTTGCAATCTCTACCGCCAAAGGATCAATATCCACCCCCAGCACCGTAGAACTGCCCAGCAATGCCGCCGCTATGGCTAAGATACCCGATCCGGTACCTACATCCAAAACCGTCTTGCCTTGACAACCGGCTTTTGCCATCAGCTTGGCACACATGGCTGTGGTCTCATGGGTACCCGTCCCAAAGGCCATTCCCGGATCCAGTTCCATCACCTTCACCCCCGGCGCACTGTCTCCAGTTTCCCATGAAGGACGAACCAACAGATCCTCAGTAAGGTAGAGCGCCTTAAAATGCTCCTTATAGCTGTTCATCCAGTCCTGGTCATCTAGAACCTTCTCCTCTATTTTGTAAGCTTCGTTTCCACAATTTCCTGCCTTCTGAAGGACTTCCTTTATCTGGTCTGCCTTGGCTCTGCCAGAAGCATCTCCGTCAAAGTAGACCTTAACCATAGGCAAGGCTTCTCGATCCAAAGCCAATAAACCTTCGTCAATATAATCCCATTTATATTCTTCTTTTTTTTCTAAAATGTCATCTACAATGGTATTGTCCATTACTTCTACTGCAGTTACTTCGTTTTCTGCCAACAAATCGGTTAATGCTTCAACATCTCCATTGCTCACTTCTATAATTAATTCGATATAATTCATTTTTTTCCTTTCTCTTCATCATCTCCTTAGAAACCGGATCTATTATATCACAAATTTCCCCTTTGTAGGGATGTTGATTTGTGCTTCATTTTTTGTATTAAAAAAGGACAAGGAGAAAACTCCCTGTCCTTAATTGTTAAATTTTTATTGACCGATTTTCACTTATTTGATTGTAGCTTCAAATAGGTCTTCTGCGTTATCCCATGCTGCGATGATTTCAGGGATTACCTTGTAAAGGTCGCCTACGATTCCGTAGTCAGCTACTTCGAAGATTGGTGCATCAGCATCCTTGTGCTAAGTGCTGGATAGCTCCGGAGATACCGCATGCGAAGTAGATTTTAGGCTTAACAGTTGTTCCTGTCTGTCCTACCTGGTGTGAATGATCAATCCAACCAGCATCTACAGCTGCTCTTGATGAACCAACAACTCCACCAACCTTGTCAGCGAATTCTTTGATTAGTTCAAAACCGCTAGCATCGCCAAGACCTCTTCCGCCTGAGCAGATGATTTCAGCATCTGTAAGTGAAACTAATTCCTTAGCTGACTTAACGATGTCGATAACCTTAGTTCTGATGTCGCTTGCAGCGATTTCAGGCTTGAATACTACCATTTCACCTGTAGCGCCTTCAACCTTTTCTCTTCTCTGCATTACGCCAGGACGTACTGTAGACATCTGAGGTCTAGTCTTAGGACAGATGATTGTAGCCATTAGGTTTCCACCGAATGCAGGACGAGTCTGCTTAATTCCTGTGCTAGGATCGTTCGGATCTAATGTTGAAGTGTCAAGAGTAGTGTTCTTTGTTGCATAGTCGATGTAGCTTGATACTCTTACGTCTAGACGAGTACAGTCAGCAGTTAGACCAGTGTTTACTCTAGCTGCTACTCTTGGAGCTAGGTCTCTACCGATGTGTGTTGCACCGTAAAGAACGATTTCTGGCTTGTATTCGTTAACTGCATCAGTAAGAACCTTTGTATAAGCGTCAGTTGTGTAGTTCTTTAGTAGCGGATCCTGAATCATGATGACTCTTTCTGCACCAAAGTCGTAGCATTCCTGAGCTAAGTGGTCAATGCCTTCTCCGATAAGAACAGCACAAACCTTTGTATCTTCGCTGATTTCTTTTGCAAGTCTGTAACCTTCGCCGATTAGCTCAAGTGCAACGTGCATTAACTTTCCGTCTCTCTGTTCAGCATATACCCAAACATCTTTGTAAGCGCTTAGGTCAACCGGACCATCATCCTCAGTCTTTTCGATAGCATCGAAAGGACATGCTGCGATACACTGGTTACAAGCTGTACATTTTTCGTTGATAACGGCTAGTTTGCCTTCCATATCGATAGCATCGAAAGGACATGCTTTTAGACAAAGCTTACAGCCTTTACATTTATCTTTAATTACTTGAATTGCCATTTTGTATTCCTCCTCCTTCTTAGATTACATGTTTGCCTTTAAGGCCAATCAGAAGCTTCTCTGCAAGTTCCTTCTCAGTGTCGCCTTCTACCACTACGCCCTTGCCCTTTGGAGCAGGAGTGAATGAACGGAAAACGTTAGTTGGGGATGCGTCTAAACCTACTTTTTCTAGGTCTACTGCAACATCTGCTGCATTCCAAACATTAACTGTCTTGTCCTTAGCACTGAAGATACCGCTCATTGACATGTATCTAGGAGTGTTTAATTCTTTAATTGCTGTAAGCATGCAAGGAGTCTGGATTTCGATAACTTCGTGTCCATCTTCCAAAGCTCTTTCAACAGTGATTGTCTTCATATCGTCTGCAATTTCAAACTTCTGAACGTATGTAACCTGAGGGATGCCAATTTTTTCAGCAAGCTGAGGTCCAACCTGTGCAGTGTCTCCGTCGATAGCCTGACGTCCTGCAAATAATAGGTCGAAGTCACCAATCTTTTTGATTGTTGCTTCAAGTGCGTTTGAAGTTGCCCATGTGTCAGAACCACCTACTGCTCTGTCACTGATTAGAACACCTTCATCAGCGCCCATTGCTAGACATTCAAGAAGCATGTCTTTTGCCTGAGGAGGTCCCATTGTTACTACTGTAACATGAACGTCATCATACATATCTTTCATTCTTAGTGCTTCTTCTAGTGCGTTAGCATCGTCATGGTTTAAGATACTTGGAACACCGTCTCTGATTAATGTGCCGGTTTTAGGGTTGATCTTAATTTCGTTTGTATCAGGAACCTGTTTTGCACATACGATTATTTTAAATGCCATTTTCGTTTCCTCCTTCTTCTTATTTACCAAAAATGTTCGCTGCGATAACGATCTTCTGAACTTCTGAAGTACCTTCATAAATTTCAGTGATCTTCGCATCTCTCATCATTCTTTCAACCGGATAATCCTTAGTATATCCGTAACCACCGTGAAGCTGTACAGCCTTAGTTGTTACGTACATAGCAGTTTCTGCTGCGAATAGCTTAGCCATTGCAGATTTAGGACCATAAGCAAGGTGCTTATCTTTCCAGTCAGCTGCTTGGTAAATCAGAAGTCTAGCTGCTTCGATCTGAGTAGCCATGTTTGCCATCTCGAACTGAAGTGCTTCCATCTGTGATAATTTCTTACCAAACTGTTTTCTAGCCTTCATGTATTCTTTAGTCACGTCAAAAGCACCCTGTGCAATACCTAGTGCCTGTGAAGCGATACCGATACGTCCACCGTCAAGAGTTGAAAGTGCAACCTTGAATCCGTCACCAACTTCGCCTAGGAGTCTATCCTTAGGAAGCTTAACGTTCTGGAATACAAGCTCAGTAGTTGAAGATGCGCAGATACCCATCTTGTCTTCTGTCTTACCGATTGAGAATCCTTCGTCTGCTAGTTCAACGATGAATGCAGAGATTCCGCCTCTTGTGCTCTTCTTCTTGTCTGTCATAGCGATTACTACGAAAGTTTCAGCATATCCACCGTTTGTGATGAATACCTTTGCTCCGTTTAGTAACCAGTGGTCACCCATATCTTCTGCTCTAGTCTGCTGTCCGCCGGCATCTGTTCCTGCGTTAGGCTCAGTTAGACCGAAAGCTCCTAGCTTCTTACCTGAAAGTAAGTCTGGAAGATACTTCATTCTCTGCTCTTCTGTTCCCCAATTGAAAATTGGCCAGCAGCAAAGTGATGTGTGTGCAGAACAGATAACTCCTGTTGATGCGCATACTCTTGATAATTCTTCTACAGTGATAGCATATGAGATGTGATCTCCGCCTGCTCCACCGTACTCTGTAGGGAATGGTACGCCTAGTAAACCATACTTAGCCATTTTCTCTACAGTCTCAACTGGGAATCTGTGTTCGGCGTCGATTTCCGCTGCAATAGGTTCTACTTCTACTTCAGCAAACTCTCTTACCATCTTTCTTACAAATTCTTGTTCCTTTGTTAGTTGAAAGTTCATGTAAATGCCTCCTTAAATTATTAATAACGTGACTTTTTTTATTATATCTTCAAAATCGTCCGCGATTTAATTTGTATAATCGTTATAAATATAACGACATACAACCCTAGTAAACCACTTTTTTCAGAAATTTGCAAGGGATTTTTATGCTTTTGGAATAATTATTTTTCCGTGAATTGCACTGAAATTTCAGACTTTTCTAATACATTCCGTCATTATGCGATTTATACAGATTTGTCCGAGAAGTACTGTATGATATTTCATTATTTTGGATAAATATCAATCGTCTCCATGGCTTCCATTGCGGCCTGAATCAACCCTTCTCCGTCTAGTTTACTTTCCGAGTTTTCAATTCTTGCCAGTTTTGGCCTTGTTGTTGGATGCTTTGGCAAAAATACGGTACAGCAATCTTCATAAGGTAAGATCGAGGTGTTATACGTATCAATGTCTTTTGCAATATCCATAATGTCCACTTTATCCATGGCAATTAGCGGTCTCATCACCGGCATATTGACCGCATTGTCGGTAACCACCAAGGAATCTGAGGTTTGACTGGCCACCTGACCTAAGCTTTCTCCGGTAATTAGCACGTCACAATCTTTTTCTTTTGCTACTCTTTCGGCAATTTTCATCATAAATCGGCGAACCAAAATCGTCGTTTCCTCTTCTGGACAATGCTGAACAATTTGCTCCTGAATGGGCAATAAATTCACCACATGCATCTTGAATCGGCTACAATAAATTGCAAGCTGCGCTGCCAAATCCTCCACCTTTTCCTGTGCTCGTTCACTGGTATAAGGATAAGAATGAAAATGCAATGCTTCTATACACATGCCTCTTTTGGCCATCAAGAAGGCTGCTACCGGGCTGTCTATACCTCCGGAAAGCAAGACCAGGCCTTTTCCATTGGTGCCCAACGGAAGACCGCCAAAGCCTGCAATTTTTTGCTGGTAAAGGTAGGTCACCCCTCGCCGCAAGTCTACAAACAGATAAACATCCGGGTTGTGTACATCTACAGATAAAACCTTACATCCCTTGAGCACTGCAGCACCCACTTGTTTTGCAATGTCAGGAGATTTTACCGGGAAATTCTTATCCGCACGCTTGGCATCTACCTTGAAGGTTTTGATTCCTTTTTCTTCGATGAGCGTATTCATATAGGCCACCGCAGCTTCTCCTATGGCCTCCATGTTAGATTCTACCTCAATGGCCGGGCTGATGGATGCAATACCAAAAACTTTTCGTGTTTCCTTAATGATTGCTTCCTTGTCAATGGATTTATCCGCACGAACAAAAATCAAGCCTTCCTGTCGTTTGACTTCCGTTCCGTTGAATTTTTTGAGCAATTTTTTAATTCGCTCTACCAGCATCCGCTCAAAATAAGGCTTGTTTTGCCCTTTCAGTGCAACCTCGCCGCACCGAACAATAAAAATATTTTTTTCATTCATTACCTAAAACTCCCTAGCTTTCTAAATTTATTTACTGCTGCCGCCACCTTGGCAACCACATATTCCATCTCTTCCATGGTGTTTTCTTTTCCAAAACTAAAGCGCAATGTCCCTTGGATTTCCTTATGGTTAAGGCCCATGGCGTGAAGCACATGGCTCTGCCCTTTTTTGTTGGAAGAGCAAGCGGATCCGGTGGAAACATAAATCCCATCCTGCTCCAAAGTATGCAAAAGGACCTCTGCTCTGGTTCCCAAAAATGACACGCTGAGAATTTGATCAAGACTATCCTTTGGAGAATTTATTTTCACGTCCTTCAATTCTCCCAGCAAGCCTTCTTTCAGATAGGCCTTTAGTTTTGCTGGATCCTGGTTAGAAGGCAAGGATACCGCCTCCCCCAGTCCGGCAATGGCTGGAATATTTTCCGTTCCGGAACGCATTCCTCCTTCTTGGCCACCACCCAAAAGATAAGGTTTAATTCGTGCCCCTCCATTTAAATATAAGAAACCAATTCCCTTGGGCCCATGGATCTTATGACCGCTGGCACTGATTAAATCCACACCGTTTAAGGGGATTTGAATCTTTCCAAAGCTCTGAACACAATCGCTATGAAACAAGGCATTTTTCTTCTTTTTTGCAATCTCCGAAATTGGCTGTATGGTTCCCACTTCGTTATTTGCATGCATGATAGAAATCAAAATGGTCTCCTCATCAATTTCCTCGTCTAGCTGAGCCAAATCCACCCTGCCCTCCGAGTCAACATCTATGTATACTGTGGAAAATCCTTTTTCCTCCAGTCGTTTTACGCTTTCAATTACGGCCGGGTGTTCGGCTACGCTAGTAATAATTTTCTTTCCCCGACGTTTTTTTGCCTCTGCTCCACCAAGGATGGCTGCATTATCTGCCTCAGTTCCTCCCGAAGTAAAAATAATTTCTGCTGGATCTGCACCCAAGAAATCGGCAATTTGTCGCCTTGCAGTTTTTAGGGCTTTCTCTGCGCCCATACCCATTCTATGCAAGGAAGAGGGATTTCCATACTCTTCCTCCATGTATCGCAACATCACTTCTGTTACTTTTTTGTGCTGTTTTGTTGTCGCACTATTATCAAGATATACCAACATGATTTCTCCCTAAGCTCTAAAAAGGGGCAGTATTACCGCCCCTTCGTTCAAGTTCTTTGTTCTCTCTTATTTTGCGTAATCAATCGCACGGGTTTCACGAACAATGTTTACTTTTATCTGGCCCGGATAATCCAATTCGTTTTCTACTTTTTTGGCTATCTCTCTTGCCAGCATCGGTAGTTCATCATCCTTGATCTTGTCCGGCTGTGCAATAATTCTAATTTCTCTTCCTGCCTGAATGGCGAAAGATTTGTCTACGCCCTCTGTTGTGTTTGCGATCTCTTCCAGCGCCTGTAGTCTCTTGATATAGGTTTCAAGGGTTTCTCTTCTGGCTCCCGGTCTTGCTGCCGAAAGTGCGTCTGCTGCCGCAATGAGTACCGCTTCCATGGTTTTCGCTTCGTAATCTCCGTGATGGGAAGCCATGGTGTCAATGACGGTCTGTGACTCCTTGTACTTTTTCAGTACTTCCATTCCTAGATCAACGTGGGTTCCTTCCTTATCGTGATCGATGGCTTTTCCAATGTCATGAAGTAAGCCTGCCCGTTTGGCCAGTTTTACATCCAGTCCTAGTTCTCCCGCCATCAGTCCTGCTAAGTGTGCCACTTCTTCTGAGTGCTTGAGAACATTCTGTCCGTAAGAGGTTCTGTATCTCAATCTTCCCAAAAGCTTAACCAATTCAGGGTGAAGGTTGTGTACCCCCACATCGAAGGTCGCTTGTTCTCCGGCTTCCTTGATCATCGCATTGACTTCCTTCTCCGACTTATTGATCATTTCCTCAATTCTTGCCGGATGAATTCTTCCATCTACAATGAGTTTTTCTAAGGCTAGCCTTGCAATTTCTCTTCTCACCGGATCGAATCCTGATAGGATTACCGCTTCCGGCGTGTCGTCAATAATCAGCTCGATACCGGTTAAGGTCTCTATCGCTCTGATATTTCGTCCTTCTCGGCCAATGATTCGGCCCTTCATTTCATCGTTTGGTAGATTCACTACGGATACTGTGCTTTCCGCAACATGATCCGCTGCACACCGCTGAATTGCTCCAACAATGATTTCCTTTGCCTTCTTGTCTGCTTCGTCTTTTGCTTTCACTTCCACATCTCGAATCAGTTGAGATGCTTCCACACGAATCTCGCTTTCTACTTGTTCAAGGAGAATCGCCTTGGCTTCCTCTCGGGTGTACCCTGAGATTCGCTCAAGCTCTGTTCCAAGTTGTTGATGTAATTCGTCTAATTCCTTCTGTTTCTTTGTTACGTTTTCTTCTTTTGCTGTAATGCTTTGCTCTTTTCTTTCTATATTTTCTAGCTTCTTATCAATGGACTCTTCTTTTTGTAAAAGTCTGTTTTCAGACTTTGATAATTCGTTTCGTCTTTCTTTAATTTCTCTTTCCGCTTCATTCTTATATTTAAGAGCGTCTTCCTTCGCTTCAAGAGCAATTTCTTTCTTAATTGTTTCTGATCGATTTTCCGCGTCAAGAATAATATTCTTGGCCTTGGTCTCTGCACTGCCTATAGCTTTTTCGCCCAGGTTTTTTCTAATGATATACCCTACTAAAATTCCGATTAATAATGCAACGATCCCTACAATTATAGCTAAAACTATGTCTGTCATATAAATAACACCTCCTTTCAAATTCGTAGTATTTAATTTATACCTAACATGAATTGAAAGATAAGATAAACTCGCATTACGTGCAATTAAATGTTGATATAATCGCACTACAATATTATAATGGTTTTATTGTCTTAATGTCAAGGAATGAAAGGAAAAGAATGAACTATTTTAAAAATCTTTTTAAGGGAATCAGTAAACCCTTGTTGTTATTACCCATGGCCCTTGCGATCATCAGCATTACCATGATGTTCAGCACATCCTATCGAAATGGAATCGTGTTTTCCAGAGAGGTGCTGATCCAATCCTTTGCCTATTTTCTTGGATTTATTTTAATCATCATTATTGCCAATATGGACTATTCTGTTTTTCAAGATTTTGAAAAGCTTTTATATATTGGATCCTTGGTGTTATTGCTCCTGGTTTATATTCCTTTTGTGGGGGTTGAACAATTTGGCGCCCGCTCCTGGATCAATTTAGGATTCATGTATTTCCAACCTTCTGAAGTGGTAAAGATTACCTTCATTCTACTCTTTGCCAATTATTTGCAAAAACATCGAGACAGCTTATATTCCTTCAAAGAAATTATGAAGGCTGCCATTTATTGTGCACCCTTTATTGCCATCATCCTCAAGGAAGACCTTGGAAGTGCCTTGGTATTCCTTGCCGTTTGGGTAACCATGGTGTTCTATGCCGGAATTGATTACCGTCTTTTTGCAAAATGTGCCGGAGTAACCTTGCTCTGTATCCCGATTTCCTACCGGTTTATGGCTGCTCACCAAAAGGTTAGAATTGAAGCCTTCCTTCATCCGAGCAACCTTGCCCTTGAAGGAAATTATCAGGTTTACCAGTCCAAAATCGCTATTGGTTCCGGAGGATTTTTTGGAAAAGGCTTGTTTCAGGGGACACAAAAAGAACTGGAATTTCTTCCAGTTCGTAATTCTGACTTTATTTTTTCTGTTATTGTCGAGGAGCTTGGCTTCATCGGCGGTGCGCTAGTTATTGGCATCTACAGTTGGCTTGTCTTTGTTATGGCCAAGGTCGCCATGCTATGTAAGGATTTTTATGGTTCCCTTATCGTCATGGGCATCATCGGCATGTTCACCTTTCAAATCTTTGAAAATATTGCCATGACCATGGGCATCATGCCGGTAACCGGTATTACCCTACCCTTCCTCTCGTATGGCGGATCTTCAATTATTTCCAACATGATCGCCTTAGGCTTCGTGATCAACGTGGCCATCAAGAACCGTGGGGTCATCTTCTAAAAGAATTCGTTGAACGATTTTTCTAAAGTTTTTTTCAATATAGGTTCCCGGTTTAAGCACGATGGGAACCCCCCTATTGGTGGCAATGAATACATTGTCATCATATTGTATTATACCCACAATTTCTACTCTCAGGCCCCTAGAAATGCTCTCTAGGTTAGGGATTACCCCCATGGCCATCAGTTCGGCATTGACCTTGTTGATAACACAGGAACGCTTTTTGATTCCCATGGAAAGAAGCTCTCGATCTAGTGCATCTGCATCTCTAATGGATGCAAATTCTGCTTCAGTAATAATTACCGCTTGATCTGCTCCCGCAGCAGCTAGAGACAGGCCATCGCCTATCCCTGCCGGTGCGTCAACAATGACATAGTCAAAGCTTTCTTTTAGCTTATTGCAAAGGATTTCCATATGCAGGGGCGTAATATCCCGATCGTCTTTGGTAGGGGCTGCCGCAACCATATACATCTCCGGGAAACGCCTGTCCTTAATCAAGGCTTGCTTAATTCTACACATTCCCGAAAGAACATCCATAACATTATAAACAACCTTGCTCTCTAATCCCAGATATAAATCTAGGTTTCGAAGGCCCAAATCCATATCTAACAACACGACTTTTTTTCCACCCATAGCTAACAATGCACCCATATTTGCAGTAAAAAGCGTTTTTCCTGTGCCGCCTTTTCCTGATGCAACCACGATTACCTTGCCCATATTTCATACACCTTCCTACTCAACAACATTTGTAATAGTGAAATCCGTATACTCTTCCTTTGTATCAAAATATTTTCCCAAAACCTCTTTGACAATTGGTGCGGCATTTGCCGCTGTGGATCCTTGCGGAACCATTGCGCAAACAGCAATCTTTGGATCATCTGCCGGTGCCATAGCCACTACCCAAGCAAAGTTTTCATACTCGCCCTTATTGGCATCAATTTGTGCACTGGTTACCGTTCCTCCACTAACATTTTGGACTGCTCTTCGCACAGCCGTATCCTCACTGGTATAAATCTTTGGATACTCCTTCATTAGTCGCTTCATTTCTGTTTCAATATCACCCCAAGAAAGTGACGGTGCAATAGAGCCTAAATTAGACTTTACATACTCCACTTCCGATGGAGGATTTACCTTTCCGGCTCGTTCTGCGGTTCCTGTTTTTGCAGCAACCTTCTGTTCCATGTTTCCAAAAATTGTAGAAACCGTACTTTCTGATCCATTGGCTACTCCAACCATACCTTCAATGATATAGTCTAAATATTTATCATCACTGATATCAATTTTTTTGCCCGCTTCTTTTTCTTTTGCACCCTGATCTGCGACAGTTTTTACTAGGCTAACCTTGTTGTGTACGCCGTCATTTCCCAAGGTAGCAATATAATTTGCCATTTGTAAAGGCGTATAGGAGTTTTCTCCCTGTCCGATGGAAATATTAAAGGCATCTCCAGTCGTCCACTTGGCCTGCGGGTAATAATTATAAAGGAACATTTCGCCAACTTTTTGACGTTTTTCCTCTCGAACACCTAATTTAGGAAGGAGCTCTTCATAAAGCTCTTCCCAAGAAAGCTCTTCCTCCGACATCCAGCTTTTCATTTCAGCAATGTTTTTATCTAGCTGCTCCGGATTCTTTACTACTTTTTCCGTAAAATACTCTTCAGCTCCGGCATAAAGCTCATATCCAAAAGAGGTTTTTAAGGCATCGATCTTTCGCTCTTTTGAAGGAACAGGAACTACCGCCTCATTAATTTCTATTCCTGTAGGCAGTCCTAATCCATACTGTTTTGCGTATTCGGTAATGGTATCCACCGTAATTTTTTTGTTGTATCCCAGTGAATTTCCTGTATACCAATCCTTCCCTGTAGCAATATCAAAGAAATAGTAGTTACAGGAAACCTCCAAGGCTCTGGCCAAATTAATCGGCCCATGATTTTGTCCAAATAAATTCCAAACAACACAACCAAATTTTGTTCCACCTAAATTGATATAGCCTCCATCCATATACTTTGTGGTTGGATTTAAGCCACATTCAAGTCCGGCGGTTGCCGTAACGGGCTTAAAGGTAGATCCTGGCTGTACCGTACTCATGGTTGCCAAGTTGTATAACGGTGCCGGCGAAAGGGGGTCTCTTAAATTTGCACTTTGAAGGCTCTCCCAGTCTTCTTGGCTGATGCCCTCAGAAAACAAATTCGGATCATAGTCTGGATAACTTGCCATAGCAAGAACATCTCCGGTTTCTACTTCGATAGCCACAACTGCTCCGGTTTCTGCCTTTGGCGCCACCTTTGAAATATTGGAATTTCCATATTCACTGGTTACCGTTCCTCCACTACGCATAGCCTTAAGACTTTTTTCCAGTCCATCTTCGGCCGCTGTTTGCAGTCCTGCATCAATAGTCAAATAAATATCTTTTCCTTTTATCGGATCGGTTTTGCTAATGACGCTTTGCAGTTCACCCTTTGCATTGACCTGTACTTTTTCTTCTCCATTGGTTCCCTTTAGTACGCTTTCATACTTACCTTCGATTCCTTCTTTTCCTATTACGGCGCCATTTTCATAGCCCTTGCTTACCAATTCGGTTTTTTCTTCATCGGTAATCTTACCCATGTAACCCAAAATGTGAGAAGCAAAATTTCCGTTAGGATAATATCTTACGGTTTCAGAAACCACATCTACCCCTTTTAGGCTTTCTCCCCGCTCCTCAATGAGCATAACCGTGTCTTCAGAAACATTCTTGGCAATTACTGCCGGCATATATTGATTGTATCCTAGGGATTTTATGTCGTTACGAATCACCATGATTTTTCTTGCTTCTTCATCACTTAAGCTCTTATCGATCTCCATTTTTTCTCGGATAGCGGCAAAGGCTTCCTTGGCATCATATTTGGCTGCTTTTTTGTCGTTGCCAAAATAGGTTTGAAGAAACTGTTCCTTCTTGATTTCTGCCGTGTATTTCATTTGTTTGACCGAGATCGGCGGATACTGATTGTAGGTATTTTGAATTTCAAGCTGCGCCGCATACCGATCTAGGGACGGATCGATGCCCAGCTTGTTTCTCAGTTCATCAAAGGCCTCCTCGGCAGTTAAATCTGTCGAAAGTCCTTTTTTCTCTAGCCAGCTTGCAATTTCCGTCTCGTAGGTGTAATACAGTTCTCCGTTTTCTATTTTGATGGGGAATTCATCGCTGTAGCTATCTCCATTTCCCTCCAAAATCCCTAATATCGTAACAATATTGGCATTTAATTCGCTGTTGCTTTGTCCTGTACCACTCATTCTCACAGAAAAGCTCTGTTTGTTTCCTGCAAGAAGATTTCCATAGCGATCGTAAATCTCGCCTCTTGGTGCAGTGGTATAAATACTTCTTGTGGAAATATCCTCAGAAGCCTCCGACCACTTATCGTTTTGAATTACCGTAATAATAAACAGCCTTACACCCAAAATAATGGCCAAAACCAACAACAGGGATAAGACCTGGACATATCTTGATGTGAAAATTTTTCTCTTCATTCTTCATACCTATCTATTTTATTCATTGCTATTTTTCTCGTCATCAGTAAGAATGCAAGGGCAATCACAATGGTACTGTACACGATGGAAATCACTTGATGTTCCAAATAATACAGTATGGTCATCGGATCCTTTAAGATCTTCAAAATTACCCAATAAATCAAGTTGTACACCATTACACTGACAATACCTACTACCGTAGTAGGGAAGAGATGGTCCGTATTAATACTTCTTCTCCCGATCAGTACCATGACCGTGGTAAGAAATAAAGAAAGCGCACCGACACCCAAATATATTCCTAAAAAAGCATCCGAAATCAGCATTGTAATCAATGCGATGGGAATGCATTTATATCCTTCCTCATAAATAAACGCAATTGCAACAGTCAAACATAAGATTAAATTCGGCGTACCGCCGACAATAGAAAATAAATTTAGCAAGGACCCTTGTAAGACAAATGCCAATGCGTATAAAGCAATTACCTTTTTGAGACTCATATGAACACCGCTACCTTTTGCATGCTATCAAAATGAACCGTAGGCTCTACCGTAATTACCTTCAGCTGCTTATTGTCGTCAAAGTCAACGGAGGTCACCTTTCCAATGCTGATGCCTGCCGGATATATCCCGATTCCTGAAGTAATCAAGGTATCTCCCTTAATAATTCTGGCATTTTCATTCATCAGATAGCCTTCCAGTTTGTCCTTCCCGTTTCCTGCTACTACGCCGGTAATTGCCGGATCTCGCAAGGTTTTAAAGCTAATGTTGTTTCCGTCACTTAGCACAGAAACCACCTTAGACCAACCCGGTCCACACTCATAGACTTTTCCCACCAGGCCTTTTTCGTTGGCAACAATGTTATCTTTTTTTATCCCCTTTTCACTACCCACTCCGATGGTAAATACAACATACGGGTTTGACATGTCCAGTGCAATTACCTCTCCCGCGATTGCCTGTCTATCGGTAGTAAACGGTTCATAGGAAAAGACCTCTGATAGTTTTTTCAATTCTTCCAATTCTTCCTGTGTCATTTGTAATTTCAGGTTTTCTTCTTTTACGGCAATTAATTCTTCCTTTAGTGCTTCGTTTTCCTTTTGGGTTTTTCGATAATTAAATACACCAGAGAAGGTTTTTTCTATGCCTCCTGAAATATAGCTTATGGGCTTTTCAATTACTGCTGCTACAGTCTGAACGCCCTTTCCGATGATGGTTGAGCCCCCACTGGTAGCATAGGAAATGATAATTATAAGGCATAGTCCTAAAACTATGCCTGATGTAATTGAAAATAATTTATGTTCTTTAAACCACTTCATTACTTATCCTATCTCTTCTTATCGCTGGCATACATTCTCAATTTCTCGATATTATCAAGACTTTTACCTGTACCCAGGGCAACTGCTTCATAAGGCTGCTCTGCAATACCTACAATCATGCCAGTTCTTTGTGTAATCAACTTATCTAGGTTATCAATTAACGCACCGCCTCCAGTGAGAATCATCCCCTTCTCGGCAATGTCTGCTGCGATTTCAGGAGGTGCTTTTTCCACTGTACCCTTGATGGCATCCACAAGCATTTCCATGGATTCATGAAGGGCTGCTTCCATATCCTTGTTGGTTACTGCGAAGGTTTTTGGAAGGCCGGAAATCAAATCTCTACCTCTGGCATTCATGGTCTTTAAAATTTCCTTCCCTTCGCCATCGGTTTCAATCAACGCACTTCCTACTCTGATTTTTAATTCTTCTGCCGTTTGTTCTCCTATCAAAACGCCTTTTTTCCGACGTACATATTGAACAATGGCTTCGTTAAATTTATCTCCTGCATAGCGCAAAGATGTGCTGACTACAATTCCGCCTAGGGCTAGAACTGCAACATCGGAGGTACCGCCACCGATATCCATCACCATCGAAGCCTCAGAAGAATCTACATCTAGTCCTGCACCAATGGCTGCCGCCGTAGGTTCATCCAAAATGTAAACCTCCTTGGCGCCCATCTGCCGAACCACTTCTTCTACTGCTAGTTTCTCAACCTCTGTAACACCACTAGGAACGCCAACTACAACACGCATTCCTGTTATTTTTTTATCGCCCATGGATTTTTTGATAAATCGTTGCAGCATTTCTGCAGCCATATCAAAATCAGAAATAACGCCATCCTGTAGGGGTCTTACCACAACAATATTTTTCGGTGCCTTTCCCCACATGGATTTTGCCTTTGTTCCTGTTGCGATTACTTCCGCATTTCTCTTGTCATAAGCAATTACGGACGCTTCGTTTAGTACCACGCCCTTATCCTTTATATAGATGAGTGTATTGGCCGTACCCAAGTCTATGCCCATATCTTTTGCTGAAAAACTAAACACTATTTTTTTCCTCCATATTCCTATATTAAACCTATCGCCTTAAAACTGGTGAATACTCCATCTCCGATAATAATATGATCCAAAATTTTGATTCCCAGTAGATTGGCGGATGCACAAAGCCTAGCTGTGGCTTCGATATCTTCCTTGCTGGGTTCGGGATTGCCGCTGGGGTGATTATGTACAAGAATCACACCATAAGCACATCGCTTCACTGCCTCTGTGAACGTCTCTCTAGGATGAACAATGCTAGAGGAAAGGTCTCCGATAGAAACCGTCTCGTTGCAGATCACCTCTCCCTTTGCGTTGACCAAAAGCGTATTAAAATATTCTTTTTTATAATAACGCATTCGCTCCATAAACAGGCTAACTACATCTGCTGTGCCTGAAATTGCAATCCTTTTTGTTCGAGGGCAGGTTGCCATCCGCTTTCCTAGCTCAATGGCTGCAGAAATCTGACAAGCCTTAGCCATTCCAATGCCCTTCACCCGGGAAAGCTCTTCAAGAGAGCAGCCCTCCAAATAGACTAAGCCTTCCTTACCTAAAGACAACAGATCCTCTCCTAAGCCAATGGCTGTGCGATCTCTTGTCCCTGTACGAATAAGTATGGCAAGCAGCTCGCTATTGGATAGCATCTCTCTTCCCTGTGCGATCATTCTTTCTCTTGGTCGTTCACTTATTGCCAGTTCTTTTAATTTCATTTCGGCCTCTCCTTACCGGTTGACCGACTTGCTCCAAAGCTTTCATTTGACTAATAAAGTCGCCTTACAGTATAACATTTTTTTTGTATTTTCACAAGTAGGCTTATCCTAATCGATGA
>JAVWKI010000016.1:0-1839 GCA_036638575.1 Anaerovoracaceae bacterium
TTTAGCAGCGCTTACTTTTGAGGTGGGGGGCTAGTGGGGGTATAAAAAAACGCCTCTAGCTGATGTGGTTTATGAACCGCCAAAGGCGGAAAAGATTGTGGGGCCAAAAATGTGGAAGCCTCCGGTGAAGGCAGAATTGCCAGAAGATGATTCCCTAGAAAACTTTACGCCGCCTACCCCAGAGGAATTTGGGCAGCTTGGAGAGGATAAGGGGAACTTAGCCGAACAAACAGAAAAAATTGATAAATTTTATACGTTTAATAAAAAGAATGAGGAGTTCCAAAAACTTTTGGATAAAGAATACGAAAAATTCAAGCGTGAAGGAAGAGGCGATATGCCGTTTATGGAAGGCGGCGATGTTTCTACCCACAAGGGCAGCGAGGGAGCAGATTTTCATGTTGGGCCTACACCGCCGGAAGAAATGGCGGGAAGAAAGCCATCACAGATTGAGGAAATGCATAGAGCTAGAGCGACCTTTTTTGGAGAGTTTGAGGAATTGAAGATCACTTCCTCCGGGAAGTCTGCAGCTGGAACGGCAGAAGCTGTAGCCGGCGGAGAGGCTCCAGAAGCAGAGTTGATTACGGAGGAGAAATTAAGAACCTTGCAGGAAGGGGCAAATTCTGCAGGCAAGCTTGGTGAAGCTTCTGTAGGAAGTCAGGGAGATACCAGTGGTGTAGCCCCTGTCCAAGTGACTGAGGAGGGAAGCCCTTCCGTTGTAGAACCTTCTACAGCAGGGGAAAATAAAAATAGGTCTTCCATAGCAGGAAAAGTGATCATTATTATTTGCAGCATTATTTTGGTTTTGGCCCTTGCGGTTTTGGGCATTAAGTTTTTGGCACCAAACAGTGCTGCAGCATCGAAGATAGACAGTATTACCAATGGGATTATGAATATGTTTAGTGGGTATGCCGCTGAGCCGGAGTTTATTTCTTCGGATCGCAGTGTTCCCATTGAGGACAAGACTGGTTTGATTCAGCTTTCCCTTGATCAAAACCACAATGAGGCAATCGGCGCAATTCGCTATAATGCCTCATTGGCTTATAAAGAGGGCGTGGCTTATCCGGACAAGGACATCACTGGTGCAAAGCCAATGACGGAAAACGCCTGGTATGCGGGAGAAGATGAAACCGTTTACTTCTTGGATCAAGGCTTGGTGGCGACGATAATTGATTATGAGTCTAGAATAGCAGAAAATGAAAAGGCAACAGAGACTTTTAATACATTAGATATTGGAGAAATCAGAATAGGAGAGAAAGGCTACTATGTTTGGATTGCGGAGTATAAAACCGATGCAAACAAAGAAAATGCCACTACAAAAAAAGTTTGCCGTGTAGTTGTTGACGGCAACAAGATGAATGTAGAGGAAGTCTACACGCTGTAAGGAGGCAAGAGAGTTGAAAGACGAAAAGAAACGAAGCCATAAGGGGAGGATCCTGATTATCGCAATTTTGGTTGTGATTTTACTATTCCTTGCACTTATTGGATTTATCACAGACTACCTGTGGTTCAAAGAATTGGGATACGTAAGCGTATTCTTCAAGCAATTATTTACACAGTTGAAAATCGGTGTGCCGACATTTATTGTGGTCACTCTTTTGGCTTATGTGTACTTTAAGTTCTTGAAAAGAAGTTATTACAAAAAAATTGAATCTAAAGATTTGGAATCAAGCCGAACGGTAAATGCACTTAGCTGGGCAATGGCGGCTGTTTTTGGCGGAATCGTTACTTATTTTGCCGTGACCAAGCTGTGGTTTAATGCCTTAAGGTTTGCAAATAGTGTGGACTTTGAGTTGAAGGATCCTATCTTCAATATGGATGTTTCCTTTTATACCTTCAAGT
>JAVWKI010000016.1:1849-4689 GCA_036638575.1 Anaerovoracaceae bacterium
CCCAGTTGAATATTTTGGTCATCGGTGTGCTGGCGGTATTTATCATCATGACATTGGTGTATTATTCAATTCTGATGGGAACCAGAAAGCCGGATATCTTTGAGGAAGCTTCCGCAGATCCTTTTGAAGAAGCAGATCGATTTGATGGAAGTAACGGGGGACAGACCGGTGGCGGAGCGGCCTTTGGTGGTCCTTTTGGCGACTTGTTTGGTAAGTTTAACCAGGCCTTCCAAGGAAATATGAACAGAACACAAAAAGCGCCGAAGAAACAACTGAACGAGGATAACTTCAAGCATTTGTTTACTATCGCTTCGGTTCAGCTGATTATTGTGGGCGTAATTTTCTTTGTTATGTTGGGCTTACATTTCTTCCTTAAGCAGTACAGCTTGCTCTACACCCATAATGGTGCAGTTTACGGTGCCGGATTTACAGACATGAATGTAACCCTTTGGGTGTACCGAATTTTGATGGGCCTATCCTTTGTGGGCGCAGTGGTGATTGTTTTTGCCATCAAAAAGAGAAAAGTAAAGCCAATTTTGACGGTTCCTGTAATTATGATTATTGTTGGACTAGTTGGCGTGGGTGCAGCATCTTTGGTACAAAACTTTATTGTATCTCCGGATGAAATTTCTAAGGAAAGCAAGTATCTAGAGCGAAATATTAAGTTTACTCAGCACGCGTACAATTTGGACAAGGTAACGGTAAAGCCGTTCTCTGCGGACAATGATTTGACTAGCCAGGATATTATTGATAATGATCCGACAATTTCAAACATTCGAATCAACGATTATTTGCCGGCAGAAAAGTTTTATAACCAAACCCAGAGTATTCGTCAGTACTACACCTTCAAAGATGTAGACGTGGATCGATACATGGTTAACGGAGAATATACGCAGACCTTCTTGTCTACCAGAGAAATTGATGAGACAAAAATCAGCGATACTTGGCTTAACCGACATTTAAAATATACTCATGGTTACGGAATTACCCTATCTCAGGTGGATAAGGTGACGGCCAGCGGCCAGCCGGATATGTTGATTGATAGCATTCCGCCGGTTTCTGATGTAGAAGAGATTCAGATTACTCGGCCGGAGGTTTACTTTGGAGAGTTGACCAACGACTATATTGTTACCGGAACCAATGAAGATGAATTTGATTATCCTGACGGAGAAAACAATAAATATACTCGATATGAAGGCTCTGCAGGAATTAAGCTGAACCCGATTAACAAGTTTATGTTTGCCATTAGAGAAAAGAGCTTAAAGCTTTTGGTTTCTTCCAACGTAAGCAGCAAATCAAAGATCGTGATCAACCGAAACATTTCCAAGAGAGTACAGCAGATTATGCCATATCTTTCTTATGATGAAGACCCGTACATGACTACGGTTGACGGAAAATTATATTGGATTATTGATGCCTATACAACCAGTGATAAGTTCCCATACTCTGAGCCGGTAGATAGCAAGAGCAAGACCAACTATATTAGAAACTCAGTGAAGGTGGTTGTGGACGCGTACAATGGTGACACCAACTTCTACATTGTAGATGATAAGGATGCCATTGCTGCAACTTATAAGAAGATCTATCCGAAGCTGTTTAAGAGCATGGATGAGATGCCTGAGGGAATAAAGGCACATATTCGATATCCAAGCAACATGTTTGAAGTTCAGGCAAAGGTTTATAAGCGATACCATATGAATGACGTGAAGGTGTTCTACCAAAACGAAGACCTTTGGGATATTTCCAATGAAATTTATGGTACGGAAGAGACGGCAATGAAGCCGAACTACTACATCATGAATATGCCGGGAGAGAGCAAGGCCGAATTTGTCAGCTCTATTCCGTATACGCCGAAGGACAAGAAGAATATGACCGGCTTGCTGATGGCTAGAAATGATGGGGCAAATTACGGAGAACTGGTACTATTCCAGTTGCCAAAGAGTAAGATTGTCTACGGTCCGATGCAGATAGAGGCACAGATTGACCAAAGTACGGAGATTTCCAAGGAATTCTCTTTATGGAACTCATCGGGATCTACCTACAGCAGAGGAAATATGTTTGTTGTTCCAATTAAGAATTCATTGCTTTATGTGGAACCGGTATACTTGGAAGCAACCAATTCAAGTATTCCAGAGGTGAAGCGAGTAATTGTGGCTTATGGCGATCAAATTGCTTATGAGCCGACTTTGGCTGAAGCCCTTGACTCACTTTTCGGAGAGGGAAGTGGAGATGCTTATCAGCCGGAAGGTACGACAAATCAGGGTGGAACACCAGAACTTTCTCAATCAGAAAATATTATCAAGGCACAGGAGGCTTATACTAAGGCCTTAGAAGCGCAAAAGAGCGGCGACTGGGCGAAGTACGGAGAGTACATGGGTCAGCTGGAGTATTACCTAAACAAGCTGAAATAGAGAAAGAGAGGGAATGACAATCATTATGTTTAACTTTAATATTGATAAAATGCTATATAATATTCCTGCAGAGAATCACTCTGTAAAGGAAGTAACCGAGATCTTGAAAGCCCATCCGGAGGTGAAGTTTGTCTCTTTGGTGGGAATTGATATCGGTGGACATGATACGGATGAAAAAATTCCGACAAAGGCGTTTATTGAGGATATGGAAAAGCTACTGGAGCACGGAGTGCAAACAGACGGATCTAGTGTAGTGCTTCCCAAAATTGCAAACCTAAATAATGCAAAAGTAGATATTATCCCCGATTTAGACGTAAACTGGTATGTAGATCATAATTTGAGACACATCGATCTTGAAACAGGGTTGCCGGTGGGAACCTTGAGAATCCCGGCCTTCCTCCTCCACAATGATGTGGCGGAGGTGGGGTC
>JAVWKI010000016.1:4699-13369 GCA_036638575.1 Anaerovoracaceae bacterium
AAGGCTTTGAGAAGGACTTGATGGAATTATTGCGGGATCATCCTTATGTTTTCGAAAACATGACGGTGGACAGTGTAGAGGAAATCGATCACCTGGTGCTCACCAGTGCAACCGAGCTGGAATTTTGGGTAAAAACTCCTGATGAGCAAGCAGACAGAAGGGAAGAGCTTTCTACTGCACAATTGCTTAAAGAGCAGTACTGGAAGAGAACTGTGGGACCGGTAAGAACGGCCCTTGAAAAATCATTGATGATTTTGGATAAATATGACTTTGAAATTGAAATGGGTCATAAGGAGGTTGGTGGCGTTAAGGCCAAGATGGACAACTCCGGTCATTACGATCATGTAATGGAACAGCTAGAGATTGACTGGAAATTCAGTACAGCCTTGCAGGCAGCAGACAATGAAAACCAAGTAAAATACGTGGTAAGAGACGTTTTCCGTATGTATGGACTAGATGTAACCTTCAATGCAAAGCCGATGGAGGGAATTGCCGGAAGCGGTGAGCATACCCACATGGGTGTTGCAGCAAAGCTGAAAAATGGTAAGATGGTTAACCTGTTCAGTCCAAAGGACGTTCATGAGGACTTTCTCAGTCCGGTAGGCTTTGGTGCCTTGATGGGACTGTTAAAGAACTATGATATTATCAATCCGTTTGTTTCTTCTACAAACGATTCCTTTAACCGATTGAAGCCGGGTTATGAAGCGCCGGTTTGCGTGGTAACTTCTTTGGGACATAGTGTAAACAGCCCATCCAGAAACAGAACAGTACTGGCAGGCCTTGTACGAGATCAGAACAACACCATGGCTACTCGATTTGAGCTTAGATCTCCAAACCCAAAGAGCAACACCTACTTGGTGATTGCAGCCTCCTATATGGCTATGCTAGATGGCATTAAGGCGGCACTAGAGGCAAAGAAAACCTCGAAGGAACTGGAAAAATCCCTGTGTAAGGCTTGGGGAGAAGAAGATTTTTACTTGGAAAAGGATAGACTGTATCGCAGTGAATTAAACGTTTTTGATGAATACACGCCGGAAGAGCGAGATGAGTTATTTGGTAGAGCACCAAGAACCGTTTGGGAAAACCTTTGTGCCCTTACCGAAGAGGAAGAGCGAGTAAAGATTTTCCAAAGAGAAAATGTAATGACCAAGCTGACCATTGAGTCCTATAAGGCGGCAACGCTAGCACAGTGGGCGACGGAATTGCATAATAGAATTGTGCCAAATACCATGGATTTGATCAGAAGAACAACCAAGCGGCATAAGGACGGCGAAAGTGTAGATTACGATGTGGCATATTGGAGCAAAATCGATAAATTGAGAAATGCTTTGGGCAGAGATACCTTAAATGAGAAGTGCCTATTGACCAGAATTGTGACCGCACTAGACGAAGAAGATTATCAGACTGCTTCGGACTTGCAAATAAAGATGCAAGGGATGGTAGAGGAGCTGACCAAGCTTTATACCACGTATAAAAAGAATTTATTTTAATGTAGGAGTAATAAATGTTAGATATTAAAAAAATCAGAGAAGACTTTGACGCGGTCAAAAAGGCTGTGGAATCAAGAGGCAAAGGAGATTTCGGTATAGGGGAAGTTCTGGAGCTGGACAAAAAGAGAAGAACCCTGCTTGCGGAAGTTGAGCAGATGAAAAATCAGCAAAGTGTGGCTTCAAAAGAAATTCCTAAGCTAAAAAAAGCGGGAGAAGATACCACAGAATTAATGGCAGAAATGAAGAAGCTTTCTGAGGCCATTAAGGTGCTAGACGGAGAAGTTGCAACAGTAGAAGAAAAGCTTAAGGATGGGATTTTAAACATTCCCAACACGCCAAACGAGGATGTGCCTTTGGGACAGGATGATAGTGACAATGTGGAGCAGCGAAAAGTGGGAACGCCTAGAGTGTTTGACTTTGAAGAAAAAGCACATTGGGATATTGGAGAAAATTTAGATATTCTTGATTTTGAGCGTGCGGCAAAGATTGCAGGAGCAAGATTTACTGTGTATAAGGGGCTTGGTGCAAGACTTGAACGTTCAGTAATCAACTTTATGTTGAACCTTCACACAGAAGAGCATGGCTACACAGAAATTTTACCACCCTTTATGGTAAACCGTGATGCCATGACCGGAACCGGTCAGCTACCTAAGTTTGAAGATGACATGTTCCATGTACCGGCTAAGGATTTTTTCCTTATTCCTACAGCAGAAGTACCGGTAACCAACCTAAGGGGCAATGAAATCCTAAGCGAAGAGGAATTACCGGTATATTATACAGCCTATACCCCTTGCTTCAGAAAAGAGGCAGGATCAGCAGGAAGAGACACTCGTGGCTTAATTCGTCAGCATCAATTCCAAAAAGTAGAGTTGGTGAAGTTTGTAAAGCCGGAGACGTCTTATGATGAGCTAGAAAGCCTCATTGCTGCGGCAGAAGAGGTACTAAAGCGTCTTGAAATTCCTTATCGTGTGGTTACTTTGGCTACGGGAGATCTAGGATTTTCTTCTGCAAAAACTTGTGACATCGAAGTTTGGATGCCAAGCTATGGTCGATATGTAGAAATTTCTTCCTGCAGTAACTTTGAAAGCTATCAGGCCAGAAGAGCCAATGTTCGATTTAGACCAGATGGCAAGGGTAAGCCGGAATTTGTCCACACCCTAAATGGCAGTGGTTTGGCAGTAGGCAGAACCGTCGCTGCAATTTTAGAAAACTATCAACAGGCGGATGGATCTGTGGTGATTCCGGAAGCATTAAGACCTTATATGGGCTGTGATAAAATCACAAAGTAGGAGGAACTATGGGATTTAAACTACAAGAATATATAGAGCCTGACTTTACCCAGGATGTATTTGTCAGTGCACCAAACGTTGTCTTCGCGGAGGCGCCAAAAGATATGGCGGCTCCTGACAATTTTCACGCAACTTCTATTTTTCCCGAATACTTTAAGGTTGAGGGAAAGTGGCTTCTTGCGGAAGAATCAAGAATGGATTGCCTTCCGGTTTACGAAGACGGAAAAATCCATATTAGAGAATTTAGAAATCTAAAAAAGGGAGATTTAGTGGTGACGGGAAGAACGGAAGACTGTGAAGATGGAATTTACGTTCATTCTCATTGCTTTGTTCAGGAAACCTATGACGTGGACAAGTCCTTTTCTTTCCGTCAGGGAAGAAGTCGTGAAACCGGATTTTCTTGCGACTATGATCAGCTACTAGAGGTGCTAAAGCACGAAAAAGAGCACGGACACATTCTTTGGGTGCTTGGCCCGGCTTGTGCCTTTGATGAAGGGGCAAGAAATGCTTTTTCCAAGCTGATCGCAGGGGGTTATGTTCATGGTCTTCTTGCTGGAAATGCCTTGGCTACCCATGACCTAGAGGCGGGATATTTAGGGACTGCACTAGGTGCAGATATTTACAATCAGCGGCACCACTACAACGGACATTACAATCATATTGATACCATCAACAAGGTGAATCAGTATGGATCTATTCCGGCTTTTATTGAGGGAGAAGGAATTAAGGGTGGAATTATTTATTCTTGTGTGAAGAATAATGTTCCCTTTGTATTAAATGGATCTATCCGAGATGATGGTCCATTGCCGGAGGTGCTAGAGCATACCTATATTGGTCAGGACACCATTCGTTCTCATGTGCGAAAGGCAACTACGGTTATTGGCATGGCGACAACCCTTCACACCATTGCTACAGGAAATATGACACCGGTATTCCGCGTGACGGAAGATGGAACCAAGAGACCGATATTTTTCTATGTGGTGGATACTGCGGAATTTGCGGTAAACAAGCTTTCCGATAGAGGAAGCTTAGGTGCAAAGGGCATTGTTACCAATGTACAAGATTTTGTTGTTAATTTATGTAAAGGACTAGAATTATAGAAAGCGAGTAAAAGAGAAAAGTGATAGTTATAGCGATTATATTTGCCTTGTACCTAGCAGTTATGGTTTGGATAGGGCTAAAATACTACAATAAGACAGATAACCTTTCAGAATACATTTTGGGAGGAAGAAAATTAAACAGCTGGGTAACGGCCATGAGTGCCCAGGCCTCGGACATGAGTGGTTGGCTGCTCATTGGCCTTCCGGGGACTGCCTATGTAATTTATACCGGCACGTCTGAAGCGATTTGGACGGCCATAGGCCTTTGGGTGGGGACCTACCTGAATTGGCTTTGTGTAGCGAAACGACTGAGAAAATATACTTATGTTTCCGGCAATTCTATTACATTGCCGGACTTTTTTGAGAATCGATTTAAGGACAAGAAACACATTCTAAGAATGGTTTCAGGCGTATTTATTGTAATTTTCTTTTTGATTTACACCTCTTCTCAGTTTGCAGCAGGGGGTAAGCTGTTTCATACTATCTTTGGAATAAATTATACTACCGGACTGATTATCGGAGCAGTGATTATTCTCGCATATACCACCCTAGGTGGGTTCAATGCGGTTTGCTGGACGGATACTATCATGGGTGCAACCATGTTTGTTGCCCTAGTTGCAGTGCCGATTGTTGCAGTAGTGAAAACCGGTGGCGTAGGAGAAGTTGCCGATAGATTGGCATTATTGACACCGGAATCCTTAGGGTTTTTCCCAGAAGCAAATGGAAAGATCAATACCCTGCTCCTTGCCTCTTCCTTGGGCTGGGGACTTGGATATTTTGGACAACCACATATTTTGGTGCGATTTATGGCCATTGAATCTCCTGATGAAATCAAAAAATCCAGATTGATTGCAATGATTTGGGTAACCATTACCTTGACTGCAGCAATTTTTATCGGCGTTATCGGCAAGGCATATTTACCGAATCTACCGGATGGAGAGACGGTTTACATGTCCATGATTACCGATATGGCTACGCCGGTATTGGCCGGCCTGCTCATGTGCGCAATTTTGGCGGCAATTATGAGTACGGCAAGCTCACAGCTTTTGGTTTCGGCTTCTTCGGTTTCCCGAGACATCTATGCAACCCTGTTTAAAAAGAACACAGAAGGTCCGGAAATTGTATGGGCGTCTAGAGTGACGGTAGTGATTATCTCGGTTATTGCTATTGTTCTTGCATTGAACCCGGATAGCTCGGTATTTGACCTAGTTGCTTGTGCTTGGGGCGGATTTGGTTCGGCCTTCGGTCCATTGATCCTGTTTGCCCTATTCTTTAGAAGAATGACCCTTCCGGGTGCTATTGCCGGAATGATTGTGGGTGGGACCACAGATTTGATTTGGTTTAACTTAAGCGGAGGAATCTTTGACGTTTATGAAATTATTCCGGGATTCATCGCATCATCTCTTGCGATTATTATCGTAAGTCTATGCACAAAGGTTTCGGAAGACATCGTGAAAGAATTTGATTCTGTAAAAACAACGGAGTTTTAAAATGAAAGAAAATAAACGATGGGGATATTTAATTGCCGGTACAACGATGTTGCTGTTTCTTGGATTGATCTATGCATGGTCAATCTTTAAGGCACCCCTTAGCGAAATTTATAAGGAATGGAGTGTATCACAAATCTCTCTAACCTTTACGATTTCTATGGTCTGCTTTTGTCTAGGCGGATTTCTTGGCGGGAAGCTGCTGGGGAAGGTATCTCCTCGAACAGGGATAATGATCTCTGGTGCCTTACTGTTTTGTGGATTTTTTGGTGTGTCCTGCCTTTCGCCGGATGCACCGGAAATGAGTCTAAAGCTCCTTTATGTTCTTTATGGGGTGCTTTGCGGTGGCGGAGTAGGAATTTCCTACAATATTATTATTAGCTCGGTAAATAAGTGGTTTCCTGATAAGCAGGGCCTTTCTTCCGGAATTATGTTGATGGGCTTTGGTTTTGGCGGAATTATCTTGGGAAGCTTGGTTAGCGGGCTAATCGGTGGGTTTGGATTGTTTCTCACTTTCCGAATCCTGGCGATTTCTGTGGTAATCTTGCTTTTTGTCGGTTCTTTTTTCATTCGCGTACCTAAGGCGGTAACGGCCAAGCAGGTGGCAGAAGGCAAAAATTATACTGCCGGAGAAATGGTCCGACAACCGGCTTTTTGGTGCTTTTTCCTTTGGACGGTATTGATTAACTCTTCCGGCTTACTGGTAATCAACAGTGCGGTACCCATTGCGGCAGCCTTTGGGGCGCCGGCAATTTTAGGCTTGTTGGTTTCGGTATTTAACGGCGCAGGAAGAGTGATGATTGGCGCAACCTTTGACAAGGTTGGGAGAAAATGGACCATGTGCTTAGACCTATTGATTATGATGAGTGCCGGATTGGCCCTTGCGGTAGGTGCGCTTACTTTGGGAACGGTATTCATTTTAATCGGCTTATTGCTTACGGGGATTGCCTACGGTGGATCGCCAACCATTTCTTCGGCATATATTCATCAAACCTTTGGGGCAAAGAATTTCTCTGTAAACTTCAGTATTGTAAACTTTTCCTTGATTCCGGCCGCGATTATTGGGCCGATGATCTCCAGCAATTTAATTGAACGCTCTGGGGGAGGCTACACGTCAACCTTTGTGATGATGGTGGTATTTTCCATTGCTGCAATGATCATGTGGATCTTGGTCAACTTATTAACGAAAAAAAAGGAAAGATAATGATTTACAAATTTTTAAAGGAACATGCAAAGAAACAACCGATTTCTTTTCACATGCCCGGACACAAGGGGGCAGCCCTTTACCACAAATACGGTTATGGGGACTTCTTTACGGATCTTGCTGACCTGGATATTACGGAAATTCCGGGTGCAGATAATCTGTTTCAAGCGGAGGACATTATTCAGTCCGTGCAGGAGGCTTACCGGGAGCTTTATCAGGTAAAGGCCTCTTACCTGTTGATTAATGGAACCAGCGGGGGGTTGATTGCGGCAATTTTGGCTACTGTTCCCCGAGGGAAAAAGTTGATCATGGCGAGAAATTGTCATAAGTCGGTGTTTAATGCACTGACCTTAGGGGGCATTGAACCGGTTTACGCCTATCCTGAGGAAGGTCCCGTGGCTGGACCGATCTCTCCGCAAGAGATTGAGGCCTTGTTAAAGGCAAACCCTGATGGGGAAGCGGTAATCTTGCCTAGCCCAAATTATTATGGAATTTGTAGTGATATTGAGGCCATCGCAAAGATTGTTCATCAAGCGGGAAAGGTACTGATTGTCGATCAGGCCCATGGTGCACACTTGAAATTTTTTCATCGCTATGTAAAGGACTCGGTGGGAAAGCTCCCTCTTGCGGCAGAAGATGCCGGCGCAGATATTGTGGTAAACAGTATTCACAAAACCTTGGCATCCTTTACCCAAAGTGCGGTGCTGAACCTAACTTCAACTAGGGTAAACCCCTATGTGTTAGAAGACAAGCTTCAGGCGATACAGAGTACCAGTCCATCTTACTTGCTTATGGCATCCTTAGATATTAATGCGCAGCTATTAAAGGACCATGGTGGAACTTTGATGGGCGAATGGTGGGATTTGCTGAACCATTTTTATGCTCAGGCGAAAAAGATTCCGGAGCTTACGGTGATGGCTGAGGACGGGATGGATGTGACAAAGTTAAACTTAACCTTGTCCGGCTATTCCGGGCTAGAATTGGAAAAAAAACTCATGGAAGAAAACATATTCACAGAACTGTCCACAGGGGATATTCTTATGGCTATGACCGGAATTGGAAACAAGAAGGAAGATGTGGATAAGTTGTTGATAACCCTTCAAGCGCTAGGGAAGGGGAGCAAGGAAAGAAATAAGCGGAATCATTGTAAAATCAACGAAAAACCTACACCTAAGGCGGGGAGATTACACCCTGTTCCACAGGAAAAAGAATATGTGGATATCGACAAAAGTATAGGAAGAATTAGCGGAGGATCCATCATTCCTTACCCGCCGGGAATTCCTTTTATTTGTCCGGGAGAAGAGTTATCCACAGAAGCGGTTGAATATATCAAAGCCTTGCGCGCAGCAGGGGAAAAGGTAATTGGAATTAATGAAAAAGGAGAAATCTCCGTAGGCAAGTAGCCGGAGATTTCTCCTTTTTTTATTTTTCTTCCAAGGCGGCCTCTACTTCTGCCATTCTACCCTTGGCTAAGGTCTCTGGGATATAAACTTGTCCGCAGGAAGGACAGCGCAAAACGGGATGACGAAATTCCCGATCAAGATAGCGAAACAGAACCTCAATAGGCACTAAGTCTACTTGACAGCGATTACACCTCAATTTTTGTTTTGTATCCATTCCAAACCGCCTCCAATTCGATCTTCATTCTGTGGGTATAGGCATTGACTAAGATAAAGGTTTCCTCCGTGCTAGCGGCTTTTTCCCCCTGCTTGTACTCTACCCAGGTTGTCATATTTCCGATTTGCCGATAGCCGCTATAGGTTTCTGTATCAGGATTATAGACGGTCCGACCGGTTTCCTGACAAAAAAGAATTACCTGGGCGACATCCTCTTCTAAAATTCGATTTTTGCTTAACTTTAGTTGAAGGGGAGGACTGATCAGGAGGGCAAAAGGAAGGGTAGCTTCCTGTTTTGGTGGAAGTGCTTCCCAGTAGGTCGCTTGTAGGGTTTCTTTTAAGCGAATTCGGTTTTCTCTTCTGCGGGTAAGGGTTGGTTCTTGTTCTGTGCTTTCTCCAAAAAGTAATTCCAAAAGGTGCACCGCAGGCTTTCCCTCTTCCAAAAAAGCATCGCGGCAGTTGCTGCAATAGGTGAGATAGGGAA
>JAVWKI010000016.1:13379-14376 GCA_036638575.1 Anaerovoracaceae bacterium
AGGGGGCTTTGGGCAGTGCGTTTTTGGATGGTAAATTGTGCAAATTCAGGGTCGGCAATGGCGCCCTGTCCGCCATAGCTACAGCAGGCGGAGTAGTTATCCTGCAAGGGAAGGGGTGCGGTAGTGTATCCGGCCTTGCGGGCGAGAGAAAGCACGCTTTGGCGAAGTTCCGGCTGTTGTCTTGTGGAACAAGGGTGAAATACGGCCAAGGGAGTGTCCTTGCAGAAGCTTTTTGTCTCTTCCGCTGAAGGTTTCTCTGGCGCTTTTTCAGAAGACGTGCAGGCTTCAAGTTTTTGAGGCAGAGGAAGAGAATCCAAAACCTCGGAAAGGAAGCGGACTTGGATGTGGGGCAAATGCTTAGAAAAATATTGGTGACAGGTTGGGCAGGCCAAGATAAGGGTGGGCTTGCCTAGGGCGTTCCAGTGTTGCTCCAAAGTAGAAAGCTCCTGTTGATGTTTTTCTTCATCTCCAGCCCATTCTGCCGGGATTCCACAGCAGCCCAAAAGAATTCCGCAGTGGGAAAGCTGCTGATGGAGGTGGGCAAAGGTTTTTTCCACTACATCGGGTAGGGCAGCAGTCAACTGGCAGCCAGGAAAAAAGGCATAAGAACAAGATCCTTCCGCAGGTTTTTTGGCCAGGTGACAAAGGGGAGCATTGGCAAAATCCATATCCCTTAACCAGAATTCATGAAAGACCCATGGGGTCTTTCCTTGGCGGTGCATACTTTTGCGGGCAGCCAAAATCAGCCCGCCTAAATCGATGTCTTCCGGACAGGTTTCCTTGCATAGGCCACATTGGGTGCAGGTGCTAATCAGTCGTTTGGCCGGAGTTGCCTTAACCTCTGAAAAGCCGGGAAGGGTGGTTGCTTGTATTTCATCACGAAGGCGAAGGGGCCATTTTTGCTGATAGTCCACCAGATCGCAGTAAAGCTTGCAGGCATCGCATTGGCAGCGGAGACAGCGAGCGGCTTCGTTGATGGCAGCCTCTACCGGACTTT
>JAVWKI010000016.1:14386-17086 GCA_036638575.1 Anaerovoracaceae bacterium
CGGCGGCACTTTTTTTTCTCCCTGACAAAGGTGGCTAGAATCTAAGACCATTTTTGTCGGGGAGGGAGCAGGGGTATAAAGAAGGTTCCCGGTTTTCAAAAAGTTATCGATAGTGGTAGACATGAGCAGACCATCTCTTAAGGCGAGGTCCGGGGAATGTCCAAGTAGGCCGCCCCCGGCAAAGACCCCTGTGGTGCCAAGCTGCATACAGGGCTGAGTCGGGTTCTCTTTGCACAGGCCAAAATCCTCTCCACCCTTTCCCGTGGCAAGATATACGCCATCAAAGGAGGCTAAGTCCTCCAGAGAGGAAATGGTGGTGTTTAATTGTAAATCATAGGATTCAAATTGAAATTGATAGGCAAATTCATCCAGAAAAAGTGCAGGATCAAGAACGGACCAAAGGCTTCCGCCGATGCGGGAGCTGGCCTCATATACGGTGACCGCGTACTTCTTTGTCGCCAACCGTAGGGCACAGGCTAGTCCGCTAATGCCGCCCCCAACAATGGCAATGCGTTTGTTTTTTTGGGGAAGATTGTAGTCTTGCGGTTTCTTTTTCTTGGCAAATTGAATTGCTGCACGTTCAAGTGCCAGAAGATCGATAGGGGCAGAGGTAAGGGCACAAGCCGTTTGGCAAGGTGCTTGGCAGAGCCTACAGGCGATTTCGGGAAAGCCCACCGCATTTTTATAAGTCTTATAAGCTGCATCAAAAGAACCCCGTTGCATTTTTTCTATGAAATCTAGGACATCTAGCTGAAAGGGGCAGGCAGCAGTACAAAAAGGCGGTTCTTTTTGTAAGCATTGTTTGAAGTTTGGTAAATAGTTTTCCATGGTGTTTTCTGCTTTCTTGTTTTTTCTTCATAAAATTTATGCGGCCGGCAAGGAATTGCGGCCGCATAGGAAGGCATATTTCCGGTTTTTAAATCGAAGCAAAGCGATTAACATGCTTGCATGATTGATGCGTTGTTATACCGGATTGTTTTTAATGTTTTCCATCTCTTCTTCAAAGTCGGAGCCAAGGAAATATTTTTTCGGTGGCAAAATTTCTTCTCCTCGTGCAAGGCGCTCAAGGCCGTCCTTTACCTTGGCCGGTCTTGCTGGTAGTTCGTAAATTCTCACTCCGCAGGCATGGTAAATACCGTTAATCACGGCCATATGTCCAGAAGACTGGAAGGCCTCTGATGCACCGGAGGATCCATAAGGATTGGTGTCGCGAGGATTTTCAATGTGAATCAAATGGAAATCGTCAGGAATGTCCTTAATGGTTGGAATCCCTGCGCCGGCAATATTGTTGTGCTTCTTCACATCATCATAGTCTTCGCTTAGGGCAAAGCCCATACAGTGAGAAAGTCCACCGTAAGCTTGTCCATCCACAGAAACCGGATTTCCGATAACTCCTACATCGGTAACGGCGGTGTAGCTTAGGATGGTTGTTTTGCCTGTAGCTACATCCACCTCTACCTCGGCCATAAATAAACCATAGGTATAGGCAGGAGTAGGGTTGCCAACACCGGTGTTGGGATCGATGACACAAAGGTTCGGTTTCGTTGCATTTTCGTTTTGTGCATCATAGCGGGTAGGAATTCCTTCGGCAACCATTTCTTTATAGGTTCTAAAGGTTCCATCCGGTTTTCTCATGGCGTTGATCAGTTGATCCGCAGCCATCTTTGAGGTGATGCTGTTCATATAGTGTTGGCGAGAGGAAGCCGATGCACCGGAATCCACGCCATAAATGCTGTCGTTTTGTCTTAGGATAATATCCTCTTTGCTTACACCCAATTCCTTTAGGGCCTCTAAGGTGCATTGAAGAGAACCGGAATCTCCGCCCTGTCCCTGATCCTGCCAAGTGTCGTATTTGGCGAACTTTCCATTAGGTAATAGTTCAATACCCAAGGTGCACTGGTCTTCATGGCCTTCGGTAACATTGTATCCACCCCAAGCAATTCCTACACCACGGCGTTTCTCCGGAGTGTCCTCTGCCTTAGCTTTTGCTACGGCTTTTTCGTAGATTGGCTTTAAGGTTTCCATCATTTGTTCCATGGGATAGTCGGTGTAAGGGTATTGGTTTACGTTGGTATCCCCCGGCCGAGCAATGTTTCTCCATCTTATCTCAAAGGGATCTAGGCCGATTTTTTCTGCCATCATGTCCATCATGGCTTCTGAGCAGGTATAGGCCTGAGGTGAACCATAGCCTCGATAAGCGGTTCCGTAGGCATGGTTGGTTGTGGCTACACGAGAAAGCGCCTTTACATTGGGAACGTGATAAGGGAAGTAAGTGAAGCGGGCAGTTCTCCAGGTAAGGTCATCGCCTAGCTCATCATAGGCACCGTGATCCAATCCGAAATCCCACTCTGCAGCAATGATCTTGCCATCCTTGTCACAGGCAAGTCTTGAATTAGAAAAGGATGGGGCACGCTTGCCGGAAAAGGCCATAAACTCTCCATAGGTCATGGAAAGGGCAACGGGCATATTATCGCAAGCAAGACAAGCGATAGCGGCAAGTGAATAAGTGGCGCCTGCAATACCCCAGCCAAAAGTCCCTCCGGTTGGGTTTTCAATTACTCTTACGTTTTCTGCAGGTACACCGGTGGCTTCTGCAATATCTCCCACATTGGCACCAATGGCCATAGCCTTACAGTGAACGGTAAGCATTCCATTGTCACCCCAATAAGCCTGAACGGTATCGCCTTCAATGGACATATG
>JAVWKI010000017.1:0-588 GCA_036638575.1 Anaerovoracaceae bacterium
TCCGCAGATGTATAAGCAGCTATTGATGGTTGGTGGAACAGACAAATACATGCAAATTGTCAAGTGCTTTAGAGACGAGGATCTTCGTGCAGATCGACAGCCTGAGTTTACACAAATAGACCTAGAAATGTCCTTTGTGGAAGAAGAAGATATTTATGCAGTACAAGAGGGCTTCCTCAAGAGAGTAATGAAGGAAATGAAGGGCATTGACGTAAAGACGCCATTCCCAAGAATTCCTTATGATGAAGCCATGGAACGTTACGGTTCAGATAAACCGGACACAAGATTTGGCTTTGAGCTAAAGAAGCTAAACCATCTTTTTGAAGGCTGTGAATTTAAGGTATTTAATGATGCCCTAGAAGCCGGGGGAGATATTCGCGGAATTTGTATTACCGGTGGAGCTGAGACTTATACGAGAAAAAAGATTGATAAATTAACAGAAGCCTTGCGTAGCTACGGTGCAAAGGGAATGGTTTGGATGAAGGTGGGAGAAACAGAAATTTCTTCCTCAGTAAACAAATTCTTCTCCGGAGAAGACCTTGCACAGGTTGCACAGGAGTTTGACGCGGTAGCAGGAGATTTAATCCT
>JAVWKI010000017.1:598-16985 GCA_036638575.1 Anaerovoracaceae bacterium
TGACCTATGATGCACTAGGCTTCCTTAGAAGACATATTGCAGGAGAGCTAGGACTTCTTGATGACAATCAGTACAACTTCCTTTGGGTGGTGGACTTCCCGCTTTATGAATATGATGAAGAAGATAACCGTTATGTGGCAAAGCATCATCCGTTTACTTCTCCAAGATTATCTGACCTTGATATTCTTGAATCCGATCCGGGCAAGGTAAAAGCCAGAGCCTATGACATTGTCTTAAACGGTGTTGAGTTAGGTGGAGGATCCATCAGAATTCATGATAGAGTGCTTCAGGAGAGAATGTTTACTGTCCTAGGACTATCCAAAGAGGAAATAGAAGATAAGTTTGGCTTCCTTGTTGAAGCATTTAAATACGGAGCACCTCCGCACGGAGGCTTGGCTTATGGTCTTGACCGATTGGTAATGCTTCTTTCCGGACAAAGCAGCATCAGAGAAGTCATTGCTTTCCCAAAAAATCAAGCAGCACAATGTATGGTTTCCTCAGCACCATCAAGAACCAGCGATGCACAGCTTGACGAATTGGGAATCAAGGTAAAATAAATGCGCAGAATCGGAATTATTGGCGGAACGTTCGACCCGGTACATAGAGGACATATTTCTTTGGCCCTTGATGCAAAAGAGCAAGGAGATCTAGATGAAGTAATGTTTATGCCGGCAAAGCTACAGCCATTTAAATTAGATAAGGCAGTAAGCGATGGAGAAATGCGATTGGCTATGCTGAGGCTGGCCATTCAATATATCCCGGGACTGACTGTATCTACAGTAGAGATGGATATGGAGGGAATTTCTTACACCTACAGAACCTTGAGAGAAGTGGGAAAAGGCCTTGCTCCGGAAGATAAGCTCTACTTTATTACGGGAACAGATACCTATTTAAAACTGGGAATTTGGAAAGAAGCAGAAGCACTTCTGGCAGAAAATGCCTTTATTGTGGGAGAGCGTCCTGGATACAAAAGCACGGATCTAAGAGAGTGTAAGAAATTATATGAAGAAACCTTTGGTACAGAAACGATTTTGATCAACAATAAGCGGCTAGATATTTCTGCTACAGAAATCCGTGAAAGGATAGAGCAAGGGGAAATGATTTGTGATTTGGTACCGGAAGGTGTAGGAAGATTTATTTATGAACACAAGCTCTATAAGTAAATATATTGAAGAAAACCTTTCTCCCCATAGACAAAAACATATCTACGGCGTTTGCCAAACGGCAATGAAGCTGGCAGAGCGCTATGGGGCAGACATAGAGAAGGCTAGGGTTGCCGCCTTGTTTCACGATATCTATAAGGGAAAAGGCAATGCCCAAATTAATGAAAAAATTCAGGAATATGGTCTTCCAAAGAAATATTTGGACAATGCAAATTTGGCCCATGGAAAAATAGCAGCAGCAATAATGCAGCGGGAATACCAAATTGAAGATGAAGATCTGCTCAATGGCGTAAGCTTTCATACAACCGGGAGGGCAGGAATGTCCTTGCTGGAAAAAATTGTGTTTATTGCAGATAGCATTGAGCCGGGAAGAACCTATGAGGGCGTAGCAGAGCTTCGTGCCTTGGCAGAGCAAGACCTAGACAAGGCTTGCCTGTGCAGCTTAGAGCGTACCGTAGCATTTGTACAACAACAAGGACTAAAGGTAGATGAAGATTCAAACAAAGCCATCGCATGGCTAAAGAAGGAGTGTTTAAATGAATAGCAAAGACATTGCATTAAAAATAGCAAAAATATTAGACGATAAAAAAGGATTGGACATTTTCATTATTGATATTGCAACCAAATCCTCTTTTGCAGATTACTTTATCTTGGCATCAGGAGCAAATGAGCGCCAAATTGGTGCCCTTGCCAACGAGGTTGAGGATGAACTGGCAAAGGATGAACTATTGGTAAAAAATATAGAAGGAAAGAAGGAATCCGGATGGATTCTCATGGACTATGGTGACATTATTGTCAATGTACTTACAGTAGAAATGAGAGAAAGATATCATATCGAAAAAGTTTGGGGCGACTGTGATACAGTGCCTACAGGTTTGGAAGGTTAAAGGAAAAGGACGAAAAAATGGTAGAGAAATACAATTTTACGGAAATCGAAGCCAAATGGCAAAAAAAATGGGAAGAAGACGGTGCATTTAAAGTAACTGAGGATGAGAGCAAGGAAAAATATTATGTTTTGGAAATGTTCCCTTATCCTTCCGGAAAGCTACATATGGGCCATGTGAGAAACTATTCCATCGGAGATGTTATCGCAAGATACAAAAAGATGGAAGGCTTTAACGTGTTACATCCGATGGGTTACGATTCCTTCGGCCTTCCGGCAGAAAACGCAGCCATCAAACATGGAGTAGAACCGGCAGAGTGGACCTACAACAATATGGATGAAATGACCAAGCAGCTTGCAGAGCTTGGACTTTCCTATGACTGGGAACGTTCGGTAGCAACCTGTAAGCCGGATTATTATAAGTGGATGCAGTGGATTTTTATTCAGTTCTACAACAAGGGATTGGCCTACAAAAAGGACAACCCGGTAAACTGGTGTCCAAGCTGCAAAACCGTACTGGCCAATGAACAGGTAGTGGACGGGGTTTGCGAACGATGTAAGACCGTTGTAGGAAAGAAAAACCTTTCTCAGTGGTACTTTAAGATTACTGACTATGCAGACAGACTATTAAACAATCTGGACACCCTTGACGGATGGCCGGAAAAAGTAAAGACTATGCAAAAAAACTGGATCGGAAAGAGCCATGGTGCAGAGATTACCTTTGGCATTGAAGGCTTTGACCGTGGCTTGGAAGTGTTTACAACAAGAGCAGACACCCTATACGGTGTAACTTATATGGTACTTTCTCCAGAGCATCCCTTCCTAGAAGACTTGGTAAAGGGAACTGAATATGAGAAGGCAGCCTTTGATTATGTAGAAAAAGTACAGCACATGACCGATATTGAAAGAACCTCCACTACCAATGAAAAAACAGGAGTATTTATCGGCAGATATGCAATTAATCCATTAAACAACAAGAAAATTCCTATCTTTATTTCCGACTATGTTCTTATGGGCTATGGTACAGGGGCAATTATGGCAGTACCGGCACATGACCAGCGTGACTTTGATTTCGCAAAGAAATTTGACTGCGAAATTATTCCTGTTTTGGATACGGACGATCCGGAAATAGATGTAAATAATTTAAAGGAAGCCTTTATTTCTGACGGAAAAATGATCAACTCCGATCAGTTTACAGGAATGCCAAATCGAGAGGCCCTAGATAAAATTATCGATTTTGCGGAAGAAAAAGGCTTTGGACACAAGACAACAAATTACAGACTAAGAGACTGGCTGATTTCCAGACAGCGTTATTGGGGTACGCCAATTCCGATGATCTACTGTGAGGACTGTGGTTGGGTTCCGGAAAAAGAAGAAAATCTTCCGGTATTACTTCCTACCGATGTAGAATTTACCGGCAAAGGAGAATCTCCTTTGGCTACCAGCAAGACCTTTGGGGAAACAGCGTGTCCGGTATGTGGCAAGAAGGCCAAAAGAGAGTTAGATACCATGGATACCTTCCTGGATTCTTCATGGTACTTCCTCAGATATTGTGATGCAAACAATGAAGCTGCTCCTTGGGACATGAAAAAAGTGAAGTACTGGATGAATGTGGATCAATATATTGGTGGCGTAGAGCATGCAATTCTTCATTTGATGTACGCAAGATTTTTCCAGATGGCCTTGTATGATTTAGGTTATGCAAGCACAGAGGAGCCGTTTAAAAACCTACTGACACAAGGTATGGTTATTAAAGATGGAAAGAAAATGAGTAAATCTGTGGGCAATGTAGTCAGCCCAGCAGAAATTATTGATAAATACGGTGCAGATACAGCAAGACTATTTATTCTATTTGCTGCTCCACCGGAAAGAGAATTGGATTGGTCAGATAAGGGTGTAGAGGGAAGCTATCGTTTCCTTAATCGAGTACACCGAATGGTTTATGAGTTCATAGAAAAATATGGCTCAGTAGAAGCAACCACAGAGGCTACCTCCAAGGAAGACAAAGAATTGCTTTATGCACTACATGGAACCATCAAGAAGGTTACCGAAGATGTAGGGGAGCGATTTAACTTTAATACTGCAATCAGTTCCGTTATGGAATTAGTTAATGAATTATATAAATACAAGGAAGGGAAGGTAAATCAAGGCCTATTGAAGTGGGCAATAGAAAATCTCATTATTGTACTTGCACCATTTACTCCGCACATTTGCGAAGAAATGTGGCAGTACATCGGAAAAGAAGGTTCAGTTCATGAGATGCACTGGCCGAAATACGACGAAAGTGCCCTAGTTAAGGACACAATAGAAATTGTTGTTCAAATAAATGGTAAGGTAAAGGAAAAATTAACCGTTGCCAATGGTTTGAGCAAAGAAGAATTAGAAACGGTTGCTATGGGAGAGGAAAATATTCAAGCTTTGGTTAGCGATAAGAACGTAGTGAAAATAATTGCTGTACCAAACAAGCTGATTAATATTGTAGTAAAATAACCGGCAACCTATCGGAAAAGGACGGTTTATGAATAATAATACAAACAAAACAAACAACACAAATAACACGAACAATACAAATAACACAAATAACACAAGCAATACACGCAACAAAGGAAACAATGGAAACGGAGGAAGGAGAAATAGCGGGCAAAGGGCGAGCAAGAGCCCGCTAAAAATCATTCCTCTAGGCGGAATGCAAGAAATAGGAAAGAACTTAACTGTACTTGAATATGAAAATGAAATCATTATCATCGACTGCGGACTTTCCTTTCCAGATGACGAAATGTACGGAATTGATATCGTCATCCCGGACTTCACCTATTTGATTAAGAATGCAGAAAAAATCAAGGGTGTAATTATTACCCATGGACATGAAGACCATATCGGCGCGGTACCTTATTTAATTAAGCATCTCAACGTTCCGATTTATGGTACAGCATTGCCTTTGGGGTTAATCAAAAACAAGTTTGAAGAGCATGGGCTCAAGGGGCAGCTCAATAAAATTGCTGCAGGGAGCACCATTAAGCTAGGACATTTCAAGATAGAAGCAATTCGAACGACCCACTCCATTGCAGACAGTGTTTGCCTTTGCATTGACACACCGGTAGGAAAGATCTTCCACACCGGAGACTTTAAGATAGACTATACTCCTGTTGATGGAGAACCTATTGACCTAGCAAAGCTAGCAGAAATTGGACAAAAGGGCCTGCTGCTGATGATGGCAGACAGTACCAATGCAACAAGACCGGGATTTACCAAATCAGAAAAACTGGTAGGAGAGGCACTGGAGAACATTTTTAGAAACTCTACGTCTAGAATCATTATCGCAACCTTTTCTTCTAACGTACATCGAATCCAGAAGATTATTGATAATGCGGTAATGTTTAAGCGAAAGGTAGCTGTTTCCGGGCGGAGCATGATTAACGTGGTCACCTTGGCCATGGAGCTAGGATATTTAAGTGTACCGGAAGGCACCTTGCTGGATGTAAACAAGACCAAAAAAATTCCGGACAAGGAGCTGGTGATCATTACCACAGGAAGCCAAGGAGAGCCAATGAGTGCGCTTTCTAGAATGGCCAACGCCAATCATAAGGCGATTCAGATTAAATATGGAGATCAGGTTATTCTTTCTTCTACGGCCATACCGGGAAATGAGAAGCTGGTTTCTAATGTAGTGAATAAGTTGTTTGAATTAGGCGCGGAGGTAATTTACTCCGATATTGCCGATACCCATGTTTCGGGCCATGCTTGCCAGGAAGAATTAAAGTTGATGCAATCCTTGCTGAAGCCGAAGTATTTCATGCCAGTTCATGGAGAATTTAGACACCTAAAAGCCCATGCAGATTTGGCAAAGGATATGGGTGTAGACGGAAACAATATCTTTATGCTAGAAAACGGTGATGCGTTACAGCTTACCGCAAACAGTGCCAAGCATGTTCAAGGTGTAACCTCTGCAGAGGGAGTAATGGTCGATGGTCTTGGCGTAGGAGATGTAGGCAATATAGTCCTAAGAGACAGAAGACTATTGTCTGAGTCAGGCTTGATTATCGTTGTGGCTGCAATCGACCAAGTAAGCAGAAATGTGGTAAGTGGCCCAGATCTTATTTCTAGAGGCTTTGTCTATGTAAGAGAAAATGAAGACCTCATTGAACAAGCTACAGTGGTTGCACAAAAAGCACTGGAACGATGCGAAAACGAAGGAAGCAAGGATTGGAACACCATGAAATCCGCGGTGAGAGATGATTTGCGCAAGTTTATTTATAATAAGACAGAAAGAAACCCGGTAATTTTACCGATATTTATGGAGGTGTAAACGATGAATGTTTATGATGAAGCACACAACTTAGAACGTGCCATTAGAGAATCAGAAGAGTACAAGCAGTATGCAGCAGCAAAAGCAAAGATCGCAACAAACAGCGACCTAGATAAGATGTTAAAAGACTTTCAAAGCAAGCAGCTTGGTCTTCAGGCAAAACAGATGATGGGTGAGGAAGCTGGCCCGGAAATGATGCAGAGCATACAGGAGCTTTATGGAATCATCATGAAGGATCCCCTTGCAGCAGAATACCTACAGTGCGAAATGCGATTTTCATTGATGATGCAAGACGTATACAAAATTTTAGGGGAAGTGGTTGGAATTGAAAGTTAAAACGCCAGAAGAATTGTTGAATATTATGAAAGCCTCAGCCATGGGAGACCTTTGCTTTGAGCATATCCTAGGATATTTGCGCGTGGGTATGACCGAAAAGCAGGTTGCCGATGAAATTGAACACACCCTAGCCAAATTAGGGAGTGAGGGGCTTTCCTTCCCTACAATTTGCGTTAGCGGGGAGAGAAGCAATTTACCTCATGGAGAGCCTACAGAGAAGATCATTGAATCAGGAGACTTTGTTACGATGGACTTTGGGGCAATGGTAAACGGCTACTGTGGAGATATGACCAGAACAGTTGCCATGGGCAGTGTAACAGAAGAGCAACGATTGGTTTACCAAACTGTACTCAACGCACAAAAAGCGGCACTACAGGCAGTAAAGCCGGGCGTTCGTTGTGTAGATGTGGATAGTGTAGCAAGGACCATGATTGCCGATACGGGCTATGGTGCCTTCTATATTCATGGTACAGGTCACGGCGTTGGGACAAAAGTCCACGAAGCCCCGTACTTAAACACCCAAAGTGAAGAAATTCTGGAAGAAAACATGGCGATAACCGTTGAACCAGGAATTTATTTGCCGGAGAAGTTTGGAGTACGCATTGAAGACTTGGCAATTGTAACGAATTTTGGTATAATCAATACTGTTAAGTCAGTCAAAGAATTAGTAATACTATAGAAATGGAGAAATATAAATGATTTATGCAGGAGATTTCAGAAAAGGGATGACATTCCAGATTAATGGGGAGCCTCATGTGGTTCTTGACTTCCAACATGTTAAACCGGGTAAGGGTGCTGCTTTTGTCAGAACCAAGTACAGAAATATTCTTACTGGAGCAACAAGAGAAGAAGCCTTCAACCCCAACGACAAGTTCCCTAAGGCACATATTGAGACTAAGTCAATGCAGTACTTATACTCAGATGGAGAGCTTTACTACTTTATGGATGGAGAAACCTACGAGCAGATTCCAATTTCTTTTGAAATGGTAGAAGATGCAATGAAGTATCTGAGAGAGAATGACGAGGCAACGATTAAATTCTATAACAATGCCCCATTCCTTGTAGAAGCACCGAACTTTGTAGACCTAAAGGTTATTGAAACAGAGCCGGGCGTTAAGGGAGATACAGCGACAAACGTAACAAAGGCAGCAACTGTAGAGACAGGTGCGACTATACAGGTTCCTATCTTTATTGAAGAAGGTGAAATCGTACAGATTGACACAAGAACAGGCGATTATTTGGGAAGATCAAAATAAAACTTTTTTAGGGGCGTAATCACTACGTCCCTAATTTAATCTTATCCGGTATTGCCCGTTGACCTGTGCTGTGCCGGTGGGTAAAAGTTGATAAGGAGAACAGTTTAATGAAAAAGAATATGACGAAACCTTTGATGATAATCGCAGTGGCTATCCTTGTGATAGTTGTTGGATTTTTTGCGTTTTTGACCTTAACCGGGCGGCCGATGGATACCACAGAGGAAAAAACCGTTGTTGTATCCATAGAAAAAGGAAGTGGAACCGGACAAATTGCCAAGGTGCTTAAAGAAAAAGAGTTAATCAGAAGCGAATTGGCATTTAAGTTAAAAACAAAATTAAGTGGTTTCGATGGAAAATATATTGCAGGGACCTATGCGTTTAATCAGACCATGACCATGAAATCGATGATGCGGGACCTAGCCAATGGAAAAACTGCAGGAAATGTATTTACGGTAATCGAAGGACAAACCATAGATAAGGTAGCTCAGCAGCTTTCCGATCAGGGGATTGTAACCAAGGAAGCGTTTTATCATGAGATAGAAAATGGAAGCTTTGACTATCCATTTATGGCACTTCTCCCCAAAGGACCAACGCGACTAGAGGGATTTTTATATCCCAATACCTACGAAGCACCCCTCAATGCGACTGCCCATGATGTGATTGACATGATGCTGGCTAGTTTTGATGAAACCATTACAGAAAAGTATTATGATGAAGCAGAAAAGCAGGGGAAGAGCTTATATGAAGTCATTACTATGGCTTCCATTGTGGAGCGTGAGGCAGCCAAAAAAGAAGAGAAACCAAAGGTTGCCAGTGTAATTGCCAATCGACTAAAAATCGACATGCCCTTGCAGATGGATTCGATTATCGCCTATATTCAGAAGGAAGATAAAATTCGGGCAACCTATAGTGACATTGCGGTGGACTCGGCCTACAACCCTTACACCAACAAGGGACTGCCCCCTGGACCGATTTGTGCACCGGGAAAGGATGCCATTGAAGCGGCCCTTTATCCGGAGGACACAGACTATCTTTACTTTGTTGCTGGTCCAAAGCTTGACGGAACCAACGTGTATTCCAAGACCTATGATGAGTTTTTGGTCAACAAGGCGGCCTTTGACAAAGCCTATGAAGCCTATGTAAAAGCAAATCCGGAGGGACAGAAGTGAGAAATATCATTAACGAAAAAGTTCGGGCCTATACCGATGGGTTTTATCGCCCCTTGACCCCTGCTTTGGGAGAATTGAGAATTACCGCAGAGGAGAAGCATGTACCGATTATTTTAAAGGATACAGAAGCCTTAATGCTTTCTTTGTTGAATATGCAAAAACCTAAGAGAATTTTGGAGATTGGAACAGCAGTGGGTTATTCTGCAGGCGTAATGGCAGCAGCTCTGCCAACGGCACAAATTATCACCTTAGAAAAAGATGGGCGAGCATTTGCCTTGGCCAAAGAAAATCTAAAAAACTTAGGTGTAGAAGATCGAGTGCGTGTGCTTGAGGGAGATGGCGCTTTGCTGCTTTCCAGGCTAGCCGAAGAGGAAACAGAGAAGGTTCAGTTTATCTTTATTGATGCAGCCAAAAGCCATTATCGTGCCTTTTGGGATGGTGCAATGAAGCTGGCAGAGCCAGGAACGATTATTCTTTGTGACAATATATTGATGAATGCCGCAGTAGCGGATGAATGTTATGATGAGACAGGAAGATTTAAAACCAGCATCAACAAAATGCGGGAGTTTTTGGATTACATTGCACAGACAGAGTCTGTACAAACGTCGATTTTGCCTGTCGGGGATGGAGTAAGTATTAGCTATGTTAGATAAAATTGAACTTTTAGCTCCTGCGGGAGATTTAGAAAAATTAAAAATTGCAGTAGAGTACGGTGCAGATGCGGTGTACTTTGGGGGAGAATTATTCAGCCTAAGAGCCGGTGCGGGGAACTTTACAAGAGAAGAAATGGAAGAAGGGATTGCCTTTGCCCATCAGCGAGGCAAAAAATGCTATTTGGCCTTAAATATTTTTCCCCATAATGACGATATCCAGCCGATGGAAGCCTATTTGGAAGAGATTAAGGGCATGGAAATCGACGCCTTTATCGTTTCAGATCCAGGAGCGATGGATCTATTAAAGGAGTATATTCCTGACGCAGAAATTCATCTGAGCACCCAGGCCAATATGACCAATTATCGTACGGCAAATTTTTGGGCCAGACAAGGGGTTAGCCGGGTGGTGCTGGCCAGAGAGATGACCATGGAAGAAATTAAAACCCTAAGAGAAAATATGCCTGAATCCATGGACATTGAAGCCTTTGTTCAGGGGGCCATGTGTATTTCCTATTCCGGCCGTTGCTTACTGAGCAACTTTATGATTGAGAGAGATGCCAACAGAGGTCAGTGCGCACATCCATGCAGATGGAAATATTCCTTGGTAGAAGAGCAAAGACCAGGGGAATATTATCCCATAGAAGAAGACAGCAGAGGAACCTATATTTTGAACTCTAGGGATCTTTGCATGATCGATCACATGCCGGAATTAATTGAGGCAGGAGTGACTTCTGCCAAAATTGAAGGACGAATGAAGAGTGTGTTCTATGTTGCTACGGTGGTTTCTGCATACCGAAGAGCCATAGATGCTTATTATGCGGGAACGGCTTATGACGAAACCTGGATGGAAGAATTAAAGAAAGTAAGTCACCGTGAATTTACCACAGGCTTCTATTTTAATCGGCCGACCAATGAGGACCAAAACTATCAGACCAGTGCCTATACCAGAGAATATTCCTTTGTGGGCATCGTAAGATCCTATGATGAAGAAACCAAGATGGCCGTGGTAGAGCAGAGAAATAAGATGACCGTGGGGGAAACCTTAGAAATCTTTGGACCGGGTGTCCCTTATTTCAGTCAGAAGCTAGAGGTGCTTCTGGACGAAAAAGGAGAACCGTTAATGTCTGCCCCTCACCCACAGCAAATTTTGCAAATCAAAATGGACAAGCCGGTGAAAGAGCATTATATATTGAGAAAGAGAAAAGGAGAATAAAATGGAGTCTATCCCCGACCCGAAATTGATTTTGGGCATAGAGAGTGTATTTTTTGTGGTAATTTTGCTGATTTGTGGGCTATTGTCTGCAGCAGAAAAATCCATTACCCTGGTGAACAGGAATCAAATTAGAACCTTGGCGGACAGTGGAAACGGAAAGGCAAAGCGATTGGTGAAGCTTTTAGCGCATCCTTCTGTATTTTTGTCCTCCGCACTGATTACCACCATTTTTTTAGGTTTTCTTGCTAGCGGAATGTTTGTGCAAAGTGCAACAAGCAGCCTGGGAAAAGTGTTTTTGGAAAGAGGTTTTGCCTATGGTACGCCGGCGGCAATTTTGATTTTAACCATTTTGGTTTCTTGTTTATTCTCGGTACTGGCAATTCTCTACCCAAGACAATTGGCGGTACAGCACACCCAAGGGGTAGCCTTAACTTTATCCGGATATGCATACTTTTTTTCCAAGCTATGTCTTCCCTTTGTGAAAATTTCAGAGGGACTGACCAACCTTATCTTGAGAATGACTAGGCAGCATATTTGTGGCGATGACGAGACGTTTTCCGAGGAAGAAGTGATGTCCATGCTAGAGGTGGGCAAGGAAACCGGTGTATTGAAGGAAGAAGGCAAAAAAATGATCGACTCGATCTTTGCCTTTGATGATAAACTCGCCTATGAGGTAATGACTCCACGTACAGATGTTTTTGCCATTGATATTCAAGATGAAACAGAGGAATATTTAGATGAATTAATGGAACTACGGTATTCGCGTATTCCCGTTTATGATGAGGACAGCGACAATATTATTGGTATATTGAATATTAAGGACTACTTGATTAAGGCCAGAGAAGATGGCTTTGAAAATGTAGAGCTAAAGGGAATTTTGCGAAAACCATTTTTTGTTCCCGACACAAAGAATATTGACGGCCTATTTTTTGAATTGCAAAAAACAAAGCAGCATATTGCCATTTTGATTGACGAATATGGTGGATTTTCTGGGATTGTTACCATGGAAGATTTAATTGAAGAGGTCATGGGAAACATAGACGATGAATATGATGAAGAGGAAGCGGAAATTGAAAAAATAGATGCCTACAACTATTACATCGATGGTTACATGAACTTAGATGATATTAATGAGGAATTGGGCGTTCATTTGGAGTCAGATAACTGCGAAACCCTAGGGGGATTGCTTATTGATATTCTAGGAGAAATTCCCGATGAAGAAGATAAGGAAGAACGCATTGTCCAGCTAGAACAATATACCTTTATCATTGAATCGGTAAAGGACAGGAGAATCGAACGGGTAAAATTAACCATTGCCCCAGAACATACACAAGTAGAAGCCGACGAAAAAGAGGAGTCGGTGACCAAAGAAGAAAAGAAAGAAAAGAAAGAGGAAAACGGATGAAAATAGCTTTTCATACCCTTGGATGCAAGGTGAATCAATATGAAACAGAGGCGATGAAGGAACAATTCACAAAGCGAGGACACCAGCTTGTGGGAGAGGACGAATTCTCCGATGTATATATTATCAATACTTGCACAGTGACCGGGCTTGCGGATAGGAAATCCAGGCAATATATTCGTAGAATGAAAAAGTTAAACCCAGATAGCATTGTGGCGGTAACCGGCTGTTATGTGCAGGTTAACCCGGAAGAGGTCGCAAGTATTCAAGGGGTGAATCTTATTGCAGGAACCAATGAAAAGCATAAGCTAATTGAGTATATTGAACATTATCATGGGGATGCCCTTTGCACCCATTTAAATGCTTATGAGGAACTGACAACCTATGAGGAGACCGGGATCATTACCTCTATGGAATCTAGGACCAGAGCCTATGTCAAAATTCAGGAGGGCTGTGATCGATTTTGCGCCTACTGCATTATTCCTTATGCCAGAGGGCCTGTTCGCAGCAGAGAAAAGGAAGAAATTCTGAAGGAAGTAGAGGCACTTTTGGAAAAGGGATTCAAGGAGATTATTCTGACCGGCATCAATACCGCACTATATCCAGATCTTTTGGGTTTACTTTCTGCCATTGAGCAGCTTAGTGGAGAATTTCGCATCAGACTTTCTTCCCTAGAGCCTACAGTGGTCAATAAAGATTATGTGAAAAAACTTTTTGCCTTTCCTCGCCTTTGTCATCATCTACACCTTTCCTTACAAAGTGGAAGCGATAGAATATTAGAAAAGATGAAGCGACGATATGATCGAGAAGCCTATATGGAAATTGTAGAAACCCTAAGAGCCTTTGACCCCCATTATGGAATTACTACGGATATTATTGTGGGATTTCCGGGAGAAACCGAAGGGGATTTTGAAGATAGCCTAGACATTGTTCGACGGGCAGAGTTTTGCAAGGTTCATGGATTTAAGTACTCAAAACGTTCAGGAACTCCTGCAGCAGACTTCCCCGATCAGATTAATGGGGGAATCAAAAAAGAAAGGAATACGCGCCTGATGGAAGAGGGCGAAGGCGTAGGGAAAAGATTTTTTGAGAAAAACTTAGGGACGGTGAGAGAAATTTTGGTGGAAGAACAGGTAGGAGACTACCTTGTTGGCTATACCGACAATTATATCAAGGCCTACCTTCAAGGAGATGCTCGGTTAAAGGGCAGGATAATTTCAGTAAAACTTGTTAAACTAATGGATGATGGGGTATATGTAACCAAAATCTAGTTTAGTTAACAAAGGAGAAATATGAGATGAAGAATAAAATTGCCAAGAAAAAGACCTTAATTTTAATCACTGTTTTGGTATTTGCTTTGGCCTTTACCGCTTGTGGAGGGGCCAAGTCGGCAGAGCCGGCAGCAGAAAAGGCTCCGCAAAATGCAGGGGGAAGCAGCAATGGAAATACAGGAACCAATACCGGGGCGTTGCTGGGAAGCTTTAAAGGCGAAAGTTTAGATGGAACAGAAATCAATCAAGAAATTTTTGCACAAAACAAATATACGCTAATTGAAGTTTGGGCAACCTATTGTGGCCCTTGCATTAAGGAAATGCCGATTATTGAAAAAATAGGGCAAAAATATAAGGACAAGGGCATTGGTGTCCTAGGCATTGTTACCGATGCTCAGGAAGAAGATTTTAAGGCCAATATGCCTCAGGTAGAGCTGGCAAAGGAAATTTTAAAGAAGGAAGGCGCTACCTACCCGAATATGCTAATTCCGCAAGAAATTTTTCCGCTGATGGCAGAAATTACCGGTACCCCTTCCGCTTTCTTGGTGGATAGTCAAGGCAATATTGCCAGCAAAATTTATGCTGGAGCGCTAAGCGAGAAGGATTGGAGTGATATTCTTGATCAGAAGTTGGGGTTATAAGGGGGTCCTCTTGTTTACCCTAGGCATTGCAAGTCTTTGTTTTGGCCTATTCAGAGGAGAAATCGGCGTGGTGATGACCAAGGCGATAAATATATGTTTGGAGTGTATCGGAATTGGATAGAATAAGGCTTTTGGTCCAGCTACTGGTTGCAGCAGTAAGCAATGGATATTATGTTGGCTTCGCTTCGGGAAAGATTTTTCAAGGCAGTAGCAAGGCCTTTTGTGTTCCGGGATTAAACTGTTATTCTTGCCCCGGAGCGCTAGGCGCCTGTCCCATTGGTGCATTACAGGCTGTAGCCAATACGAGAAATTTTACCATTCCCTTTTATGTGCTGGGAACCTTGATGATTTTTGGTGCCTTGCTCGGGCGTGTAGTTTGTGGCTGGCTTTGTCCCTTTGGGCTAATTCAGGACCTGCTACACAAAATTCCTTTTCCTAGGAAGATCAAAACCTTCAAGTGGGATAAAGGCTTGCGATATGTAAAGTATGGGATCTTGCTTTTTTTGGTGATCCTCTTGCCGATGTTTGTGGTCAATGATTATGGCCAAGGGGTTCCTTGGTTTTGCGAGTATCTTTGTCCGTCGGGGACATTGATGGCCGGGTGGCCGTTGACCATTGCCAACGAAGGGCTGCGTGGTGCCATCGGGTGGATTTTTGCATGGAAATCGTTGATCTTAATTCTATTGATTTTCCTTTCAATTTTGATTTATCGACCGTTTTGTAGATATCTTTGCCCACTGGGCGCAATCTACGGCGGCTGTAATAAAATTTCACTTTATCGTTATCGAATTGATGAAACGAAATGTGTATCTTGTGGAAGCTGCAAGGCAGCTTGCAAGATGGAAATTGACGTGGTGAAAACCCCAAATAGTGGGGAATGTATTCGTTGCGGCAAGTGCATCAGTGCCTGTCCGGAAGGTGCAATAAATGGGAGAGCGAAAAAGTAAGCTGACAAAGGTTTTGGGAAGAACCGACATTATTGCCTTAGGCTTTGGAACCGTCATCGGTTGGAGCTGGGTAGTCCTTGCGACTACTTGGATTACCGGTGCCGGTTTTTGGGGTACCATCATTGGTTTTTCTGCCGGAGCGGTGCTGATTTTTCTTGTTGGCCTTATCTATGTGGAGTTAACCTCCGCCCTACCTCTTTCGGGAGGAGAAATGGTCTATGCCTATCGTGCAGGGGGAAAAGCTTTTGGTTGGGCAGTAGGGTGGATTATGAGCCTTGCTTACTTGGGTGTAGCCGCTTGGGAGGGAATTGCCCTTGCTACGGCGGTGGACTATCTTTTTCCTCTCCCCAAGGCCATTTTGCTCTGGGAAATTGCCGGGTATCCGGTTTATTTTTCCTGGGCATTGGTGGGCATGGTGGGTGGCGTGATTATGCTAATTTTGAATCTTTTTGGGGCAAAACCTGCTGCTATTTTCCAAGTTATGGCTACCGCAGGAATTATTGCCGTAGGATTAATGATGCTGTTTGGGGGAATCACCTTTGGCAGCACGGAGAATATCGGCCCGGGGGTACAATCCTTCTCCGGGATTCTTTACGTGATGTTGATTATTCCCTCGATGCTTATCGGTTTTGATGTAATCCCTCAATCTGCCGAAGAAATGAATATTTCCCCCAGGGATATTGGGAAAACCTTGCTGGTTTGCATTGTTATCTCCTTTGCGTGGTATATGATTTTGATTGTAGGCGTTGGCTTTTCTGCACCAGCAGAAATTCGCATGAGCGGAGTGCTTCCTACAGCAGATGTAATGGCCTATGCTTATGGAAATGAACGGTTTGGATTGATTATTGTAGTAGGCGGAATCCTAGGTATTCTTACCAGCTGGAATGGTTTTTTTATGGGTGCTACCCGACTGATTTTTGCCATGGGGAGAGCAAAGATGCTCCCGGACATCTTTGGTCGCTTAGGGCGAAGGTACAAGACCCCTTGGGCGGCCATATTGCTGGTGGGATTGATTTGTATTCTTACCCCTTTGCTTGGTAAGAATGCGTTGATTTGGCTGGTAAATATCAGTTCGATTTGTGCCTTAATTGCCTACTGCTGCCAGCCTTTATCCTTTCTCATTCTGCGAAAAAAAGAACCGGAGTTA
>JAVWKI010000018.1:0-319 GCA_036638575.1 Anaerovoracaceae bacterium
TTTCTTTTAATAGTTCAACTTCCTTTGCTAGGGCCTTGTCATTTTTTGCAGCCTTAGCGGAACGCTGAATTCTTCGTTCCAAAACTTCCATGTCAGACAAGATCAGCTCCGTATTGATGGTTTCAATGTCGGAAAGGGGATCGATTTTTCCGTCTACGTGGACAACGTTTTCATCTTCAAAACAACGAACCACATGGACGATGGCTTCTACCTCTCTGATGTGTCCAAGGAATTTATTTCCTAGACCTTCACCCTTAGAGGCACCCTTTACTAGTCCGGCAATATCATAAAACTCAATGGCAGTAGGAACGACCTTTCT
>JAVWKI010000018.1:329-1907 GCA_036638575.1 Anaerovoracaceae bacterium
TCTTGAGTTATACATGCTGCAAAGAACCTTTAGTCGTTCATCGGGAACGGCAACGACACCCACGTTGGGTTCGATCGTGCAGAAGGGGTAGTTGGCTGATTCTGCACCGGCCTTTGTTATTGCGTTAAAAAGTGTACTTTTGCCTACATTAGGTAGGCCGACAATTCCTAGTTTCATTTTATTATTTCTCCTTTATTTTTTTTGTAAAGCCAGACATAGAGGGCAATACAAACTATGATTACCAAAATGCTCAGTAGCTGAGCTTGTTTTAATGGGCCAAACATCAAAGAATCTGTTCGCAGCCCTTCCACAAAGATTCGCTCAGCGGAATATAGAATACCATACAGGCAGGCAACTTGTCCTGTGAATTTTCGATGATTATCAATATAAATCAAAAAAATAAACAAGAGTAAGCACCAAATGGATTCATAGAGGAAGGTAGGGTGAACTTTTTCTCCCATTACGGTAATTGCCCAGGGTAGATCCGTAGGGCCACCGTGGGCCTCTGAATTAAAATAGTTTCCCCAACGTCCAATGGATTGTGCCAAGGCAATGGCTGGAACGGCCAAATCTAGGACCGATAAAAACTTGAGCTGTTTGTGACGGCAGACGAAATAGGCAGCCAAAAATCCGCCGATTAAGCCGCCATGAATGGCAAGGCCTCCACCACGGGTATTGATGATTTCCCAAAGGTCACCAGCATAATCGCTCCAATTAAACAGAACATAATAAAGCCTTGCACAAATTACCCCTGCAGGAAGGGCAATAATGAGAATGTCCAAAATATCATTGGATGTGGCACCGTGTAAGGGTGCTCTTTTGCAAACGATGGCTCCTGAAATCAAGATGGCGATACCGATGAGAATCCCGTACCACATAATATCTAATCCAAAAAGTTGAAAAGCAACAGGGTTTGGAATGGGCATAATTTCCTCCTAAACGATGAATTTGTGATAAACTATAGATAGTATACATTGTATAAGTGCTTTTCACAACCGAAATTCTTTGGTAGGATGGGGGGAGAACGGCGGAAGGAGAACGGATGGAATACGAAAAAATTGTAAAAGGAAAATTTTTATCACGCCCCAATCGGTTTGTCGCCTTGGTAGAAATCCAAGGGGAGACGGTAAAGGCTCATGTAAAAAATACAGGAAGATGTAAAGAATTATTATTACCGGGAGCAGAGATTTATCTGGAAGATTTTGCGGGGCGTATGGGAACACGAAAATTGCGCTATTCCTTGATTTCGGTAAAAAAAGGAGAAACCTTGATCAATATGGACTCTTCTGCACCCAATAAGGTTGTGGGAGAAGCTTTGTCTCAAGGGAAGTTAATTTTGCCGGGGATGGAGGAGCTGGTTAAGGTTAAGCCGGAACAAACCTTTGGAAACTCACGATTTGACTTTTTTGTGGAGGATAAAACCGGAAAGAAGGGCTATATTGAGGTCAAGGGGGTTACCTTAGAAGTGGAGGGGATTGCAAGATTTCCCGATGCCCCTACAGTTAGAGGCATAAAGCATATTGAAGAATTAATGGTCGCAGCAGATCAGGGGTATGGTGCTTACCTGATTTTTGTCAT
>JAVWKI010000018.1:1917-4766 GCA_036638575.1 Anaerovoracaceae bacterium
ATTGAGGGTATTTCTTCCTTTGAACCCAATGATGAGACCCACAAAGCCTTTGGTGATGCACTGCGCAAGGCTGGTGGAGTGACCGTCCTGGCCTACGCCTGCGAGCTTGGGATAAAAACTCTAAAAATAGGGGGAAAAATCCCTGTGAATTTCAAATATGAAGAAAAGAAATAATGCAACATCTAGTTGTTTTCTCAAAGCCTGAACACATGATGTTGTGGTTTGGAGAAAACCGAAAGCGTTGCCAAGATAAATAGGATTTTGGGCCGGGAAATAGGCCCTTTTTTTTTCGGTTAAACTTGATTTATGGAGGAAAGTGGTGTAAAGTGGAGTATAAATAACGATGATAGGGGAAGTGTCGGTAGGAGGTAAAAATGTTCATTGGTAGCTATGAGAATTCAATAGATACGAAAAGCAGAATGATCATTCCCGCCAAATACCGAGATGGTCTAGGGGGTTCTTGCGTCATGACCAAGGGAATAGATCAGTGCATCTATATTTATCCCATTGAGGAGTGGAATGCTTTTGCAAAAAAGCTAGAGCAGTTACCCAAGGCAGATTTTAAAGCACGAAATTTTGTTCGACATTTTTACGGAAATGCAGAGGAATGTACCATAGATAGCCAAGGGCGTGTGACGATTCCTGCCAGTCTAAGGACTTACGGACGAATTGAAAAAGAACTGACCACCATGGGAAATGGGGAGAAAATTGAGGTTTGGAGCAGAGAGGTCTACGAAGAAAATGCAGAAATTCTTAAGCTAGACGGAGCAGATATTGCAGAAGGAATGGAACATTATGGAATTTAAGCATACTTCAGTACTTCTTGATGAATGTATTGATGGATTACAAATCAATCCGGAAGGCGTTTATGTGGATGGAACCTTAGGTGGCGGCGGACACAGCGAGGAAATTTGCAAAAGACTAAGTCCGGAGGGAATGCTAATTGGAATTGACAGAGATAGAGATGCCTTAGCTGCAGCCAGCCAACGGCTTGCAGACTACCCTTGTAAAAAGTTATTTGTACAAAGTAATTACGCACAGATCAAAGCGGTCTTGAAGGCAAATTCCATCGATGGAATTGATGGTGCTTTGCTGGATCTTGGTGTATCGTCCTTTCAGCTAGACAATAAGGAGCGCGGCTTTTCTTATATGCAGGATGCTCCTTTAGATATGCGCATGAACCGAGACGATGCCTTTACCGCATTTCAGGTAGTCAATACCTATAGCGAAAAACAATTAACCGAGATTATCAAAAAATATGGAGAAGAAAAATGGGCCGCAAGGATTGCCAAGTTTATTGTTGAGGGTCGTCAGTCTGGCGAACTTTCCACTACGGGGCAGCTTGTTGAATTGATCAAAAAAGCGATTCCCGCGGCAGCCAGAAGAGATGGTCCTCATCCGGCAAAGAGAACCTTTCAGGCCATTAGAATCGAAGTGAATGAAGAACTTTCCTTACTGGGAAATGCAGTTTCTGCCTTTATGGATGTATTAAATCCTAGCGGAAGACTTTGTATTATTACCTTTCATTCATTAGAAGATAGAATTGTAAAAGACTTATTTAACGATAGATTAAATCCGTGCACCTGTCCACCGGGACTGCCAATGTGTGCTTGTGGCAAGGTTGCGGATGTAAAAAAAGTAACAGGAAAACCTATTGTACCTTCTGCGGCAGAACTAGAAGAAAACCCAAGGTCCAGAAGTGCTAAGTTGAGAGTAATAGAAAAAGGAGGGGGAAGCCCATGGCGGCGTTAGAAAAAAGGCATGACTACGGACAGAGCCGAGGCAATAATTACGGGTTTGAAATCAAACCTAAAATTGGCAGACAAGAGCGAAAGAAAAAAGCCATGTCGGCAAGAGACAGAAGTCGAATGCTTTTGTTGGTTGCTGTGGCTGCCTTCATTTGCATAAGCATGATTGTTGGCGCAGCCTATGCTGCCTCCATTAACTATTCCAACAATAAATTAAAGGCAGAAAATGCTGCACTTCTAGGAGAGGTGGAAAGCTTAAAAATTGAGATTCAAAGCGCAAACAGCATTGCAAGTATTGAAGATAAGGCAATGAATGAGCTAGGAATGGTTTATCCTACAGGAGATCAATTTGTGGTTTTGTCTGGGGCGGAGAAACCGGATAATGGATTTGCAGCCTTGCTCAAGGAACAAGCCTTTAATTAATCGTAGATGTTCGAACAGTTGTGAAATAATTACATAAAGAGAATTAAGGCGGACAACTAAATGAAAGAGACAAAAGTTGTTCGTCTTTTTTATCAATTCTTTAGGAAAAAAGAAATGGAGTAAGAGAAAAAAATGGCGAAAATTCCGGTGATATATAAAAAAAGGATCATTGCAGCCTTTGGGATATTTAGTATTTTGCTCACTGTGCTGTGTTTTCGCGTAGGATATATGCAAGTGGTCAAGGGAGAAGAGTATTCCAAAAAAGCCATGACCCAACAAAAAAAGGATGAGGTTGTAGAAGCCAAGCGAGGTGCAATTCTAGACCGAAATGGGACGGAGCTTGCGGTAAGTACGGTAAAATACTCAGTTTGGGTTAGACCGGCAGCCTTAAAAGTAAAAGATAATGAAGAAAAATCAAAAGAAAATTTAGACAAAACGGTGCAGGCCTTGGCAGAAATACTAGAAAAAGAGCCGGCAGAAATTGAAGAAAAATTGACCCAGGATATTTCTTTGGTCAAGGTAGATAAATACCTAGAGCGTTCGACGGCAGATGCCATCCGAAAATGGGTAGCAGAGGAAAAAATCAGCGGAATTTCCATTACCCAGGAAACCAAGCGAGAGTATCCCATGAATGAGTTTGCCGCACATCTTTTGGGCAGTGTTACCGATGATAACAAT
>JAVWKI010000018.1:4776-7509 GCA_036638575.1 Anaerovoracaceae bacterium
AATGGTTTGTCGGGATTGGAACAATATTATAACAAGTATCTGAGAGGGGTTTCCGGACGATGGATACAGAGTAAGGATGCAAACGGCCGCTCTCTTTCTTATGGAGACGAGGAATACTATGCGGCAGAGGATGGATCAAATATTGTACTGACTATCGATTCAGTAATTCAAAACTATGCGGAGAAGGCAATTGCCTCAGACAAAAGTCAGTATAAGGCAGATCGGGTAAGCTGTATTGCCATGGATCCAAAGACGGGAGAAGTTTTGGCTATGGCTTCCAATCCGGGATTTAATCCCAACACCTCTAGAGTACCAACAGATCCGGCAGAAGCAGAGGCCCTAGCGGCCTTACCGGAAGAGGAACAGCTAGACTATTTAAATAAGATGTGGAGAAACCCGTTGGTCAGTGACACCTATGTTCCTGGGTCTACCATGAAGCTGATTACCACAGCCATGGCCCTAGAGGAAGATGTGACCAATTTAAACGAAGGCTTTTATGACACCGGGTCCATTAATGTTTCCGGCGTGCAGCTAAAGTGCTGGAGCTATGCTCAGCCTCATGGCAGTGAAACCTTAAAGGAAGCAGTAGGAAACTCCTGTAACCCGGTTTTTGTACAGTTAGCACAGCGACTGGGAATAGAAAAGTTTTATGACTATTTGGGGCTGTTTGGGATTACCGAAAAAACAGGAATTGATTATCCCGGGGAGGGCGTTTCTCAGCTTCAAAATGTGGATACCGCAGGACCGGTAGGACTTGCGACTATGGGTTATGGTCAAGGAATTGCTGTAACGCCAATAGAGCTGATTACCGCCATTAGTGCCTTTGGTAATGAGGGAATGCTGATGCAGCCGCATCTCGTTAAGGAAATTCAAAATTCAAAGGGAGAAACCGTTAAAAAAATTCAACCGACAAAGGTAAAACAAGCGGTTTCACAAGCGACGGCAGCGCAGATTTGTGACACCATGGAATTTGTTGTTACCAATGGCGGTTCGGGAAATGCAAAAATTGACGGATACCGTGTAGGGGGAAAAACTGGTACAGCCAATACGGAAGCGGACAACAACAAAATTACCGCCTCCTTTGTGGGCATGGCACCAATGGAAGATCCGCAAATTGTGGTACTGTTTATTGTAGTAAATCCGGAAGGAGCGATTTACGGAAGTACCGTTGCTGCACCGGGAGGAAAGGAAGTTATTGAAAATAGCTTGCGAAGATTAAAAATTAAACCTTCCTCGGAAGTAACACAAAGTGGAAAGAATAAAACGGTAACCGTTCCCGCAGTTGCAGGAAAGAGCCTAGGAGAGGCAAAGGCCATTCTTGAAGGAAGCGGCTTAACCTATAAAGTTTCTCCTGCCCAAGAGGAAGAAGTGGAATTTACTGTAGTGGATCAATATCCTAAATCAGGAGAAGGGATAGAAGCGGGAGGAACCGTATATCTTTATCGGGAGTAGTTTAACCAGAAATAAAGTAGAAGCATAAAAAAGAACGGGAGAAATAAATGAAAACACTATCAATGGGTGAAGTGGTTGCTGCCATAAATGGAGAGCTGATTTGTGGAGATCAAGGAGATGAGATTTGTCAGGTTTCCATTGACTCAAGAACGGTAACGGGCGAAACCTTGTTTTTTGCCTTAAAGGGAGAAAAGCACGATGGCCACGACTTCATTAAGGGGGCAATTGCCCAAGGAGGGAGAAGCTTTGTTATTGCAGATCCGGACTGTCTTTCGGAAGAAGCAAGGCAAGGGATCAATTTAATCAAGGTAGCTGACCCGGCCAAAGCACTAGGGGACCTAGCACGGTATTACCTAAGCTTGCTGGAGATAAAAATTATCGGGGTTACCGGAAGCACGGGCAAAACCTCAACCAAAGACATGCTTTATGCCATTTGCAAAGAAAAATTTGTTGCCGGATGTACCGCAGGGAATTATAATAATCATTTAGGGTTGCCACTTACCGTTCTGGGCTTTGAAGAGGGAACGCAGGTGGGGATACTGGAAATGGGAATGGACAAGGTAGGAGAAATTGACTATCTGGTAAACATTGCCCATCCAGATATTGGCGTAATCACCAACATCGGGATTTCTCATATGGAAAACCTAGGTAGCCGAGAAGGAATCTTTAAGGCAAAGATGGAAATTACCAACTGCTTTTCCCAAGAAAACACCTTGGTGATCAATACAGGCAAGGATTATTTGCAGAGAGAAAAGGTTCAAGGTGCTTACCGCGTAATGACCACGGGAGAAGAACAAGATAATGATCTGATCCTCTCTCAAATAGAAGATCGCGGTGCCGAAGGAATCTCCTTCCTTTTGGAACACAAGGGAGAAACACAAAAGTTTTCCTTACCGGTTCCGGGGAAGCATAATGGGCTCAATGCTTCTGTGGCAGTGGCGGCAGGCTTATGCCTAGGCATTTCTATGGAAGAGGCCGCAGCAGGCCTTGCGAAGATGACCCTAACCGAAGGGAGAATGACCATAAAGGAAAAGGATGGAGTCAAGGTAATTGATGATACCTATAATGCCAGTCCGGATTCCATGAAGGCGGCAATAGACGTGTTGATGGCAACAAAGGGAAGGCGAAAGCTGGCCATATTGGGAGATATGTTTGAGCTAGGGAAGGATACGGAAGGCTTCCACCAAGAAGTAGGAGAATATGCTGCTTCTGCAGGAGTGGATAAGGTCATTGCCGTAGGAGAGCTGGCCAAGAGTATTGCCAAAGGCGCTGGAGCGTGCG
>JAVWKI010000018.1:7519-16656 GCA_036638575.1 Anaerovoracaceae bacterium
GAATTTCCCCACAAAGATGCACTTTTTGTGCAATTAAAGAGTATAATTGAAATAGGCGATGTGGTTCTGGTTAAAGGCTCCAGAGGCATGGCCATGGAAAAAATCGTAAAGGAAATAATGAAATAGAGGAGCAAATTAAAAATGAGTTATGCAACATTAGGAATAATCGCAGCACTTGCACTGATTGCCGCAGTGCTGTTGACTTCAATATCCATTCCCATCTTGATTCACAAACAGGCGGGACAGAATATCCGAGAAGAAGGACCAAAGGCCCATCTGTCCAAGGCGGGAACCCCTTCTATGGGCGGTGTGGCCATTATTCTTGCCACAGTAATCGCCGGATTGGTAGGCGGATATTGGTCCATGGATAGTGTGATTATCTTTGCAGGGTTTTTACTTTTTGGCCTCATCGGATTTATAGATGACTATCTGAAGGTAATAAAAAAAGAAAACGAAGGATTAAAGCCTTTGCAGAAGTTTGGGATGCAGTTTGTTTTTGCGGTGGCTTTCGCCGTATATGTGGCCTATTTCTCCGGAATTGGCACAGAAATCTACATTCCTTTCGTGAAGCTTTACCTAGACTTTGGATTGTTTTACGTTCCTTTTGTAGTCTTTGTTATCTTGGCAATGGTCAATGCGGTAAACCTTACCGATGGACTGGATGGATTGGCAGGAGGAACTACAGCCATTGTCTGTCTCTTCCTTGCACTGATTGGCATTGCGGTAAAGGTAAATGCTTCTGCGGGATTTTTTGCGGCACTTTTTGGTGCCTGTCTTGGATTTTTGGTATTCAACAAACATCCGGCAAAAGTATTTATGGGCGATACCGGATCACTGGCCTTGGGCGGAGGGGTTACCTTGGCTGCAGTAGTGATGAAAATGGAATTCTTGCTTCCAATTATGGGACTGATCTATGTTCTTGAGGCACTTTCCGTTTGTCTTCAGGTAGGCTATTTTAAACTTTCAGGGGGAAAAAGAATTTTCAAAATGGCACCATTGCATCACCATTTTGAATTGTCCGGGATGAAGGAAACAAAAGTTGTTTTAATGTTTTGGCTGATTACATTGGCTTGTTGCATCATAGGATTGGCAATAGTATAGGAGAAATAAAATGAAATTAGAAGGAAAGAAAGTTCTTGTCGTAGGCACAGGAAGATCGGGAGTAGCGGCAGTGCATGCACTTACGCAGCTGTCGGCCAAGGTTTATGTGCAAGACGCAAAAAAAGAAGAAGAAATAAACGAAGAATTTCTAACCTTTCTCAAAGAAAATCAGGTGACGTGCTACTTCGCACAGGAACCGGAGGAAGAAGTTTTTGATTTGGTGGTAATGAGCCCGGGAGTACCTCCGGAGTTACCTTTGGTTGTTGCCGCTCAGCAAAAGGGAGCAAAGGTTATCGGAGAACTGGAGCTAGCGTATCAGATTGGCAAAGGAACCTACATTGCTATAACGGGAACCAACGGAAAAACTACAACCACAACCTTGGTGGGGGAAATTTTTGAGCGAGCGAAACGAAATACCTGTGTAGCGGGAAATATCGGCAGTGCAGTTGCAGAAACTGCATTAAATGCACAAGAAGACACTTGGTTTGTTACCGAGACCAGCAGTTTTCAGCTTGAACTAACAGAAACCTTTAAGCCGGTAGTCTCAGCTATTTTAAACCTTACCCCGGATCATTTAGATCGACACAAAACGGTAGAAAACTATGGGGCAGCTAAGGCAAAGATTTTTGCCAACCAAAGCAAGGAAAATTTCTTGGTGGTTAACTTTGATGACAAGGCTGCATTGGCATTGTCTACCACCTCTCCTGCTACAGTTGTTCCCTTTAGCAGGCTTGAGACCTTGAAATTTGGTGCCTTTGTTAAGGAAGATCAGCTGGTCATCAAAGATCAAAGCGGAAGCCTAATTGAATTTTGCAAGGTGGAAGATATTCGGATTCCGGGAACACATAATTTGGAAAATGTTCTTGCTGCAATTGCAATCTGTTACTTTGCCGGTATCGACAAAGAGAGCATTATCCAAGGGGTTAAGGCCTTTGGTGGTGTAGAGCACCGCATTGAATTTTGCGGAGAAATTGATGGCATTAAATATTACAATGACTCAAAAGGAACCAATACAGATGCAGCCATTAAGGCGATTCAAGCTATGGAAGGTGAAGTAGTCCTTATCGCCGGAGGCTATGATAAGGGTGCATCCTTTGACTCCTTGGTTAGCGCATTTCCGGGAAAAGTCAGCTATGCTGTACTGCTGGGCAAAACTGCAGTAAAAATTAAGGATGCTGCAGAACGACAGCAGTTTACTAAGACAATTATTGTCAAGGACATGGAAGCGTGTGTCAACGAAGCCACGAGAATTGCGAAACCGGGCGATAGTGTATTGCTTTCTCCTGCCTGTGCCAGCTGGGATATGTACAACAGCTTTGAAGAGCGAGGCAGAGAGTTCAAGGACTGTGTGAAAAGGGTTAAGGGGAAATGACGAAAAAGAGAAGGTTGGGATCAGCGGATTTTGTTTTGGTTGTCATGACTTTGGCCATGGTTAGTTTTGGCGTAATCATGGTATTTAGTGCCAGCTATTATGGGTCCATTGATCAATACGGTAATCCATACTATTACTTGATCAAGGATATGATATGGGCCTGTACCGGATTTGTGATGATGATTGGAACCATGATTATCGATTATCATAAATATAGAAAATGGGGAAACCTGTTAATGGCTTTCGCAGTAGTACTGCTGATTCTGGTTTTGGTCGCCGGCCAAGAGGTTAACGGTGCAACCCGCTGGATTGGTTTTGGACCGATTACCATTATGCCGGGAGAGCTGACCAAAATTTGCGTGATTATCTTTGTTGCATCCTTTCTTTGTGGGGATGTAAAAAAAGTAAATAATTTCTCAAAAGGGATTCTGCCTTTGCTGGTGCTTTGCGGCGTTGTGGGGGCATTGATCCTCAAGCAGCCCAACATGTCTACCGCCATTACGGTTGTGGGGATTGTTGTTGCCATGATGTTTGTTGCCGGCCTAGAAATGAAGTACTTTGCCGGCCTTATGGGCCTGGGCATTGTGGGGGCGATAGGGATTATTTTGGCAGGGGGCGGTTACAAGCTAGCTAGAGCGACAAGCTTTCTTGATCCCTTTAAGGATCAGCAAGGAGACGGTTACCAAGTGGTACAGGGACTTTTGGCCTTGGGCTCCGGTGGTCTTTTTGGAACAGGACTAGGAAAAAGTCTACAAAAAAATCTGTACTTGCCTGAAGCACAGAACGATTTTATTTTGGCCATCATTGGGGAGGAACTAGGCTTTATTGCAATTATTGTTTTATTTGCAGTCTATTTGTTTATGATTTGGAGAGGAATCAAAATTGCACTGGCCGCACCGGATCGCTTTGGTATGCTTCTGGCATCAGGAATTACCATGATGATCGGGATACAGCTTTTGCTTAATGTGGCGGTAGTTACCTCGTCCATGCCCCCTACAGGAGTGACACTTCCTTTTATTAGCTATGGAGGAAATGCCACGTGGTTGTTTATGGGGTCTATGGGAATTTTACTAAACATATCAAGACAGATACCAAAAGAAGAAAATAAATAAGGGGTTCATGGATAAGAAACGTACGTAAGGTCCATGAACAGAAATGGAGTTGAACATGAGAGTAATTATGACAGGAGGCGGAACCGGTGGACATATCTATCCGGCAATTGCAATTGCCGACAAGATTATGGAACGCTCAGAGGGAAGTGAAATTCTCTTTGTGGGAACAAGCCGGGGCTTTGAACGAGAGTTGGTACCTAAGCATGGTTATGATATTAAATACATCACCGTCAGCGGGATTAACCGAAAAAACATGCTAAAAAACATAAAGGTACTCAGTGACTTTAGAAAAGGAAAAAAACAAGCAGAAAAGATCATTGATGAGTTTAAACCGGATATTGTCATTGGAACAGGAGGCTATGTTAGTAGTCCCATTCTTAAGGTTGCAGCAAGCAAGGGAATAAAGACCTATCTGCAAGAGCAAAATGCCATCCCGGGACTGACCAACAAGCTACTAGAAAAATATGTAGAAAATGTATTCCTAGGGTTTGAAGAAGCAGGGAAATATTTTAAATGTCCGGAGAAGCATATTGTAACGGGAAACCCGGTTCGTGCAGAATTTTTTAATTGTGAGAAATCTGCAGCAAGGAAGGAACTTGGAATTAAGCCGGAAACCTTTATGCTGGTAGTTTTTGGCGGAAGTCAAGGCGCGGGAAGAATTAACAAGGCCATGCTAAAGGTTATCGAAAAATATAACGGACAGCAAGACATTGAGATTTATTTTGCTACAGGAAAATTTTATTATGAGCCGACTATGACGGAGCTAAAAGAGCTGAATCTGGATCTAAAAGAAAACATTCATGTAATGGAATACATCAACAATATGCAAGAATATCTTGCTGCTTCGGACCTCGTTGTTTCAAGAAGCGGAGCATTATCCGTATCCGAAATTGTACTTTGCGAAAAACCTTCAATATTGATTCCTTCTCCTAACGTTACAGGAGATCACCAGACCTTTAATGCTCGGGCAATTTCCGACAAGGGCGGGGCAATCTTGTTAGAGGAAGCAAGGCTAAGCGGAGACGTTCTTTATGATGAAATCGAGCGATTAAAAAATAATCCGGGCTTTATGGAAGGAATGGCGGAGCAGACGGCAAGATGTGCTCCGGTAGATGCTGCGGATATTATTTACTATAGCATCATTACATAGTTAAGGCGGAGTGAACAATTATGGGAAACAGGGACACAATTGAGGTACCGATTTACGAAGCACCGACAGAGATGATGGAAACAGAGCCTCCCCAGGAGGAAGCACCAAAAGAAAAACCAAAAAAGAGGAAGAAAAAGAAACGCAGAAAGAAGCATTATTTCTTGCGATTTCTAGTCTTTTGCGGAATTGTTGCCGGGAGCATCGCCTTTTTGTCTTCTTCCTATTTCGATGTGAAAACCATTGAAGTGACAGGAAATGTGAATTACAACCAGGAGGAAGTGATCGCACTTTCCGGTCTTGAAACCGGGGGAAATATCTTTAAGCTTCCACGGAAGGAGGCAATGAAAAACCTTCTCAAGGATTCTTATATCGAAAAAGCCAAAGTGAAGCGCAAGTTTCCAAAAACTGTAGTCTTAAACGTTACGGAGCGAAAGGAAATGGCAGCGATTCCCTATGGCGAGGAGTATATCATCATCGACAGCAAAGGTTACGTGCTCAACAAGGTTGCTGAGGAGCCTAAGCTGACTCAGCTTCTGGGCTTGACCATCAAAGAAATGAAAAAAGGACAAGTCATTGAAGTGAAAGAAAACAATGTACTGGAAAACACTTTGGACATGCTCCAGGCCATTGAGTACAGCGATTTATTTTTCAAAAAAATTGATATGACCAATGTGGTGATTCGTGCATATCTTTATGATCAGTTGATCTGTAAAGGAACACCGCAGAATATTTTAGAAAACATAAAAAATGGAAATATGGAAGGTATATTATACGATCTATACAAGAAACAAATCACCAAGGGTGTAGTCAATGTAGGCGACGATCAATACTGCTCCTACAGCCCGAATATTGAGTAGCAAAAATGCTAGGATTTTAGCGGAAAAACTACCCAAAATCAAGTAGTTGTGATATAATGGTGAGAGGTTTTTGAGGATCAAAGCAAATGGGAGGAAACTGACAGATGTTACAGTTCGAAATGAATGAAGAAAACAATGCGAAAATTATCGTTATCGGAGTTGGTGGCGGTGGATGTAACGCAGTAAATAGGATGATAGACAGTAACCTAAAAGGTGTAAACTTTTTGGCAGTAAATACAGATAAACAAGCGTTGACAACCTGCAAGGCAGAGAACAAATTGCAGATTGGAGAGAAATTGACCAAGGGTCTAGGTGCGGGAGGAAATCCTGAGGTAGGACAGAAATCCGCAGAAGAGAACATGGAGGACATCAGCAGACATGTAAGTGGTGCCGAAATGGTTTTTGTTACAGCAGGAATGGGTGGCGGTACAGGAACCGGAGCTGCTCCAGTGGTTGCCAAGGTTGCCAAGGATTTAGGCATCCTAACGGTAGGCGTTGTAACCAAGCCATTCTCTTTTGAAGGACGAAAGAGAGGCGAACATTCTGAGCTGGGAATTAAGTTCCTTAAGAAATACGTAGACTCCATTGTTGTTGTGCCAAATGACAAGCTTTTGGAAGCATCAGACGAAAATACAACCTTCATCGAAGCCTTTAATATGGCGGATGAAGTATTGAAGCAAGGCGTGCAGGGAATCACCGACCTAATCAGTGAAGAAGGGTTAATCAACCTAGACTTTGCCGATGTAGAGACGGTAATGAGAGATCGCGGTATTGCACACATGGGTATCGGTTATGGTAAGGGTGAAGATAAGGTCAAGACTGCAGTTAAGGCCGCTATCGAAAGTCCACTGCTTGAAACCACCGTTGCCGGTGCTAAGGCCATCTTGCTTAACGTTACCGGTGGCTATGATATCGGTATGATGGACGTGAACGAGGCAGCCAACCAGATTCAAAGTGTAGCAGATAAGGATGCGATCATTATCTTTGGTGCTGCGGTAAGTGAATCTATGCAGGATGAACTCAATGTTACCGTTATTGCAACGGGCTTTGAGAACCAGCCGAGCAATTATGCACAGGGCCCGGCTTTTGGTGAAGAACCTGACGTACAGGCCGGACAAAAGGAAGAGCCTGCTGCCGGTGAAGCTGTAGAGGCTGCAAAGAAGGAAAAGACATTAAGCGATGTGCTTAAGTCATTAGATCAGGAAACCGCACCATCCAAGTTTGATATTCCATCATTCTTAAAATAAGACGTGGTGCTTAATGTAATTGACCAGCCGGCACCTTGCCGGCTTTTTCAACGTAAGAGAAGGAAAACATGAAACTTATCAGCAGCATAGACAACAAAATATTTAAAGAGACCAAGGAACTACTGCAAAAGAAATATCGGGGCAGGAGCGGACTTTATCTTGTAGAGGGAGAAAAGCTTGTGGGAGAAGCGGTTCGGTACAACCGCGCAAAGCGAGTTATCCTAAGAGAGGACTATGAAAAGAAAACCGGGTTTCATGGAGTAGAATCCGTCTTTATGACGGGCAAGCTTTTTTCAAAGGTTGCCCAAACAGAAACCAGCCAAGGCATTATTGCTGTCGTATCCAAGGAGGAGCTAGGACGAGAAGCCTTTGTGGAAAAGATTAGAGAAGATGAAGGAAATGTAATCGTCTTAGATGGGCTACAGGATCCTGGAAATATCGGCACCATCATCAGGACCGCAGATGCGGCAGGATATAAGGGTGCAGTGTTCATTAAGGGGACGGTAGATGTTTACTCCCCTAAGGTGGTACGCTCAGCAGCAGGCTCCCTTTTGCGCCTTCCTCTGTTTCATGCAGAGAGCGTAAAGGATGCAGTGGACTTGCTCAAAGGAGCAGATAAGCAGATTGTAGGAACAAGTCTTCGCTCTGCAGTATATTATCATCAAGCGGATCTGACACAAAATTGTGCGGTGGTTATTGGAAATGAAGGAAACGGGATGTCAGAAGAATTTCTGGCAGAGACCGATTTTAATATTAAGATACCGATGGAGGGTGAAATAGAGTCACTCAATGCGGCAGTTGCAGCCGGAATCCTAATGTATCAATCAGTAAAGAAAGGTTGAAAAAATGCAAGAACAAATCAGCAAGATACTTCAAGATGCAAAAGCGCAAATTCAAAATTCAGCAGCATTAAAAGAGGTGGAAGAAGCGAGAATTACGATCCTCGGAAAAAAAGGAAAATTAACAGAAATATTTAAGACCATGGGTAAGCTTTCAAAAGAAGAAAAGAAAGAAGTCGGTCCTGCCGCAAATAAGGCAAGAAACGAAATCGAAAGCTTAATTAATGAAAAATTTGAAGAGTTGAAGGCTGTAGCCAAGCAGGCACAGTTTAAACTAGAAAAAATAGATGTGACCGAGCCGGGAGAAGCCTTTACCATTGGCGTGAAGCATCCTCTGACCATTACCATAGAAGAGCTTTCAACCATCTTTACCTCTATGGGCTATTCCATTGCAGAAGGTCCTCAGGTAGAGACGGTATTTAATGCCTTTGATGCATTAAACTCTCCACAGAATCATCCAAGCAGAGACAAGACAGATACCTTCTACATTACGGAGGACACTGTACTTCGTCCACACACTTCGTCGGTGCAGATTCGAACCTTAATTGACAAAGAACCACCGATTAAGATTATTTCACCGGGAAGATGCTTTAGATGTGATACGCCTGATGCAACCCACTCTCCGATGTTCCATCAGATTGAGGGCTTGCTTGTAGATGAAGGCATTACCATGGCAGATCTTAAAGGAACACTAGATAGCATGGCGAAGCAATTATTTGGACCGGAAACAAAGACCAAGTTCAGACCACACCATTTCCCATTTACAGAACCAAGTGCAGAAATGGACGTTTCTTGCTTCAAGTGCGGGGGCAAGGGCTGCCGTATTTGTAAGGGAAGCGGCTGGATCGAAATTCTGGGATGCGGAATGGTTCACCCCAATGTTCTTGCAGTAGGCGGAATTGATTCGGAAAAATATACCGGATTTGCCTTTGGAATGGGTGTAGAACGAATTGCAATGTTGAAGTACGGAGTTGATGATATCCGATTGTTCTACGAGAACGACATGCGTTTCATCAATCAGTTTAAGTAGGAGGTTCCATAAATGCTAGTACCAGTAGAATGGCTAAAAGATTATACCGACGTGAATGTTAGCGTAGAAGAGTTTTGTGACAGAATGATTATGTCGGGTTCAAATATAGAAACAACAGAAATTTTCGGCGAGGACTTTGAACGAGTTGTCGTTGGTAAAGTAATGAAAAAAGAAAAGCATCCTGATGCAGACAAGCTTTCAGTTTGCCAAGTAGATATCGGTGAAGAGGAGTTAATCCAAATTGTTTGTGGCGCACCAAATGTATGTGAGGGAGCACTTGTTCCTGTAGCCTTACACAAGAGCAGAGTCCCTGGCCCACTTCATGGTCAGCCAAAGGTTCCCGGTGGTGTAAAAATCACCAAGGGCAAGCTTCGTGGAGTTCAGTCCATGGGCATGATCTGTTCTGCGGGAGAGCTTGGCTTTGATGAT
>JAVWKI010000019.1:0-13687 GCA_036638575.1 Anaerovoracaceae bacterium
GTTTTTTTCTCCGCCAAGTCGCCCCCAAGCTCAACTGTAGGCGCTTCTACTTTTGGTTCTTCTTGCAACGGCTCCTTTCTCCAAGGGGCTTCTGCTGTTGCTGTCTTAAAAAACGGCTCATCCACACGATTTACATTCAGGCCATATCTCCGTTCCCTTTGCGTAGAAGTAAATCCTTGCTCCTCCTTTGGCTCATTTATCCTCTTTCCGCGGAAGTCTGCACCCACATTCCAGTCGAAATCCAGCGAAGCGGTCTTCTTTGGCTCTTGCCCCGGAAAATTATGAATATTCCAGTCCAGCTCCTCCCCGGGCGGTTTGATTTCTACCGGAGCCGGATCCGGTTTCTCTACCGTTTTTACAAAAAAATCCTCTTTTGGTGGTTCCGGAACCTTTACCGGTGTCCCACACCTACTACAAAATTTATCGCTGTCCAACAATGGGTTACCACAATTTCTGCAATACATTTCCCTCTCCATTTCTGCGTCGCCAGGCATGACTACTTTGCCTGCACACCTATTCTGCTTTAAGTTCTCTCATCTACATTTGTTTTATTTTACCGATATTTTTAGTTTTTAATTTGCATCAAAAGTTCTTCTCTAGAATAAACTTTTCCACTTTTCCCCACATTGTAAGCTCTATTCCCCAAAAAAATCGGTTCAGGACTTGGTTCGTTCACTTCCGGCTCATCGGCTTGCACCCGTTGCGCCTGCTCATTTTCCAGAAGATCAACCCCTTCATCGGGCGTCTGGTTGACAACCGTCAGCTCTTCAAGCTTCGTTGGTTCTTGAACTTGATGGGCAGCTTCCCCTTCCGCCATAATCGTTGCAGACACCCTACCGGCCTCTAATTTTTCATCAATTCGCTTAAGTGCCTCCGCCTCGGCCTTGGTCTTACCGTTCCAAACAATCAATCCCACGATGGACACAATAACCAAAATGCTTACGCCCACTGCAGTTATAGCGCCTATCTCAAAATTATAAATATCCATAAGTTACAATTTCCTCTCACTTCTATAAAAGCACGCCCTCTTTTGCATAAACCTCATATTATTATACAATAAATAGCCCTTGTATGCAATGAAATGGCATGAAAACCTAGCTTTTCAGCGAGGTCTAAGCCAGCTGTTTTTTAACAAAAAGAAAATATATACAAAAAACCCTTGACACATCCCCCTATTCAGTGGTAAAGTATGTCTTGCGTTGGTCGTTACGACAACAACACAAACCATATGCACCATTAGCTCAGCTGGCAGAGCACCTGACTCTTAATCAGGGTGTCCGGGGTTCGAACCCCCGATGGTGTACCAATAAACAAACCCACGAATTTCAAGGTTCGTGGGTTTTTTAATGGGTTAAAGTTTATGGATTTTCTGTAAATCAGTGTCTCTACCGCCCTATATTACCGGACAAATGATAGACAAAATATTTTGACGAACTTTCGTTGCTTTTTACATTTACTTGCTTGACAATATTCTTGCTTTTCTTTACAATATCATTAGAGCCAAAGTTAAGTAGGTGTTGCGGGAATTGTACCCGTATTCTGTTGAACAACTTCTGGCTCTTTTTTTGTCAACAAACAGTATCTTTCCTTTGAGTATTGATGTTCTTATAACATTAGCAAAATTCTCTCTTTCAAGGGCGTGGGTTTTTTAATAGGTTAAAGTTTATGGAGTTTCTGACTCTATTTTTTCAAATCTGCAATAAGTTTTCCCGTCTCGCGTAATGGTTTCCGACCACATCTTTGCCGGCCTAATCCAAAGGCCACCTTCACCATATAGTGGACGATAAACCACCATCTCCTCCATAGTTTCCGAATGCCTTGCCATTCCAAGCACTTCGTACTCATTCCCCTTAAAATGCCTGTATCTTCCTGCTGCTACGACAGTAGAAAATCCTTCCTCCTTACAAAATCTTCCCGTATACGTTTTAATTATTTCCAAAACATCTTCATATCCGCCGATATATTCCCAGTCCTGCAAAAGATAATATCGTACGGTATCATAAATCACTTGCTCATAGTGGGCTACAATTTCTTCCAAGGTAAGACCTTTCTTGATCAGCGGCTCCACATCGCTCTTGGCATATTCAATGGTAATCTTGCATCGTTTTCGCTCACCTTTTTCCGTTACATCAAGCACGGCAATATCACAGTAGTTATAGTACGGTTTATCCGGTACCAATTTAATTTTTTTCATTGTTCTCTCCCTCCAACGCCTTGTATTTTTTTGATTTTTCTGACTTCTTTGTTGTAATTTCTTTCTCAATGGTATACTCTATATTCATATGAACAAAAGGAGGTTTCATTATGAATAAGAACAAAGTAAACCTAATCCCTTTAATTTTTGCCATTATTTTTCCTATTGCTTTAGGAACCCTCGTGTCGCTATTTGGTGTAGGTAGTCAAAGTTATTACAGTCAACTACAAACGCCTCCACTAAGCCCTCCAGGGTTTATTTTTCCCATTGTTTGGACGATCCTATACACCCTCATGGGAATTTCTTCCTATCTCATCTATTTTAGTAGCAAAAAATATCCACAGCGAAAACCCGCATTGGTCTTTTACCTCCTTCAGTTGGCGGTAAATATGCTATGGTCCATTTGTTTTTTCACCTTTACCAACGTTACCGCTGCAATGATCTGCCTGGTTTGCTTATGGCTCCTGATTATCTTCATGTTGCGCGCCTTCTCAAAGGTAAATCGACTTGCAATGGCATTACAAATCCCTTACCTCCTTTGGGTAACCTTCGCCGGGTACCTTAATGGCGGAATTCTGTTTTTACAATAACAACGAAGGATTATTAACAAAATCTTCAAAGGAGAGCGGAGTGTAGTTAACTTTTGTTGCAAAAAACCTGCAATAACGTCGTAGCTCTAACCGCTCTTCTTCTTTACTTTTTTTTGCAAATCCATTGACCACATTAATTTCTAGTTTCTTTCCAGACAGTTCTCCTTGCTTTAGCAGATATTTCACATTAATATCCGCATCAGGAAAAGAATAACCGCAAATAATTAGCCGCTCTGCCTGTGCCAGAGCCCGTTCTGCTTCTAACCAAACTTTTTGCAGATGTGCATTGCGAATGTTTTTGTTGTATTTGGGCGGAATAATAATGGACTTCCGTGGCTGTCCACAGTCTGCACACAAGGAATGAGCAGGTGCGTCGATAGCAAAAGCCTCACAATGTCTACATTCACTCCAGTTCAAGGAGCCGTGAAGCTTATAAAGCTTGATTCCCTTGGGATTTCCCTTCGGCTCAAAGCCATAAACAACTTCTCCCACCGTTGCAATGGCCTCGTCCATCAAGGTATCGTAATTTGTACTAATAAAGGTAACCCCATCTAGCATCCCGCTTTCTTGAAGCTGCTTCATCAAACGTTTATGGACACCTCCATTGGTGTCTATTTTTTCTCGCAAGGTCTTCATCAGTAAGTAAATGAAGTCCTCTCTCACGGCCATTAAATCCCCTGTAAGTCGCCCAATGGCCTCTCTTTTTGCCAGTGCAATATCAATTACGCCTAGAAGCTCTTCAAACTTGGGGTATTCCTTAGAAATATAGCTTTCTGTTTCCGGATCCATTCCAAATACTTCCCTAAGAAAGGTAATTAACGTTTGCCTTGCATTAAAAAACTCTTCGTCCTCTACCTTGAGTTTAAAGAATTCATTGATCATCTCTGATTGGATGGGCGCACCTTCAGCCTTGCTGGCTCCGGCACCCAAAAATATTACCGTGTTCTTTCTCTCTGCTCTCATCATATCTCCTACTCAACAAGAAGTTCATTCATCAAGTCTATTTGGTTTCTATTGCTAAGTCTACTCTATATTTCTCTTCTCCTCAAGGTAGTTTAATCAACTTTCAAAAACATTTGCCCAATAAAAAAAGCACCCCTAAGGGTGTAACATGATAATACCAACTGCCCGTCTAAGCTGTCCTTAAAAGCTTCCCTCTATCTCCATTCCCCTAAGGTAATCGCCTTAACCTTCTCAACTTTCGGCTCTTTTCCCTTATTACTTCCCGAAAATCTGTTCCTTGTTCCTTGTTCCTTGTTCCCTGTTTCCTGTTTCCTGTTTCCTGTTTTTCGGTGCGGATTTTTTTGAGTTTTACTTTTCACCTTCTTAGGGTCAACCGACCTTCTTTAAAGGCTGCTTCTGACATTACAGTTGGTATTATCGGTTCTGTTGTTCATTTGACATTTCTGGTGGGTCCACCTTCCTTCTTTCCCCACAACCTTTGGTTATGGTTTAGTTTTTTAGAAGATTTCGGGATGTTTACCATCCTTCTGTCTTTCTATGTCCTAATACTACCACATCCATGCAAGCAATGCAAGAATTTTCTGATAATTTATTTTGTTTTTTTGTGTACTTTTTATTTCTCTAATATTTCTCCAAAAAATGTAATAATACCAATTGTTCCTCTCAGCTTCTTTCTCTCAAAACTTCCGTCTTTACGTTCGATGTCCTTTAGGATAATTTGTCTAACAGTCACTCCGTCTGACTGATGACCTATCATTCATCTATCCTGCTTACTTCGAAACTCCTTTAAGTTTCCGTTTTGAACTTTTTCCTTTGGTGTAAACTTTGTCTACTGCCAAGGCCGCTTTTTGATTCTACAATTGGTATTATCTTTTTTGTTCTTCATTTAACATTTCTGGTGGCTTCACCTTCCTTCCTTTTTTGGTTTACAACGTTACCATATCATGACTGCATTACCTACACTTTTGAAACTTTTGAAGCGTTTGCCTCTCAATTTCTTTGTGTAACTGTATAATAGCATACCCACCGAAACATTGCAAGAATTTTCTGATAACTTTTTTCATCTTTTTTTTGTGCTATACTATACACATAAAGTTTAAGGCGTAGTGAAACAAGGGGAAACCAATGAAATTACAGGAATACATAGGAAAACAGCGATTATTTTTTGATGGTGCAATGGGCACCATTTTGCAAGAAAAAGGCCTTGCACCGGGAGAGCTTCCAGAAACCTGGAACCTTTTTCATCCGGAAACAATCGGGGCCATCCACCGAGAATATTTGGATGCAGGCTGTAACATCATTACTGCAAACACCTTTGGTGGAAATGAGATCAAATTTTCTCACCCTGAGGTATCTGCTGAGGAAGTGATTCGTGCCGGCGTTGACCTTGCCAAGGAGGCGGTGGCTACAAGTGGGCGAACGGATGCTTTTGCCGTGCTTTCCATCGGTAGTATCGGTACCCTTTTAGCACCCATGGGAGAGCTTTCCTTTGAGGATGCTTATCAAACCTTCGCAAAAATGGTCCGCGCAGGAAATCATGCAGATGGAATCTTAATCGAAACCATGACCGACCTTTATGAATTAAAAGCCGCAGTTTTGGCTGCTAAGGAAAACGCTGACCTTCCGGTTTTTGCCAGCGTTATGGTGGATCGTAAGGGAAAATTGCTTACCGGGGCAGATATCCAAACGGTTGTCGCCTTATTAGAGGGCTTGCGCGTGGACGCCTTGGGGCTAAACTGTGGCTTTGGCCCAGAACAAATGCAGCCTTATCTAGAAGAAATGCTCCGCTATGCTTCCCTCCCTGTATTGATCAATCCCAATGCCGGCATGCCCACAGAGCAAGAAGGAAAAACCATATTTTCCTTGGATCCTTCTGGTTATTCTGCTGCAATGCAATCTTTGTTTGATTTGGGTCCCGCCTTTGTTGGCGGTTGCTGCGGAACAACACCCCTTCACCTTAAGGAAATGATCAGCAGATATAAGGATGCTCCTTTGAGAGAAATTACCGAAAAAAGCGAAAGCATTGCTACTTCCTATTCTCGAGGAATAAGCCTTGGTCATCAAACCATTATGATTGGCGAAAAGCTTAATCCTACAGGAAACAAGCCCCTTTCTACCGCAATTAAGGAAGAGAACTTAGGCGAAATCCTTGATTTGGCCATTGCACAAAAAAAGGCCGGAGCCCAGGTAATTGAGGTCAATATGGGTTTGGCAGGCATTGATCAAAAATCTTTCTTACCAAAGGTCACCTCGGCATTACAAGGGGTTTTGGATCTCCCCCTAATGATCGACACTTCCGATATTGCTGCCATGGAGGCCGCAGTAAGGATTTATAACGGAAAGCCGCTGATCAATTCGGTCAACGGGAAGCCTGAGGTGATGGATGCGGTATTTCCTATTGTAAAAAAATACGGTGGTATCGTGGTGGGCCTTACTTTAGATGAGCAAGGAATTCCTTCTACCCCTGAAGGCCGTGTTGCCATTGCCAAAAAAATTATCGATCGTGCGGCAGACTATGGCATTGACAAAAAAGATATCCTTATCGACACGCTAACCATGACCATTAGTGCCAACCAAGAGGCAGCAGCAACAACCTTAACTGCCTTGAAACAGGTTAAGGAGCAGCTCGGGGTCAATACCGTATTGGGTGTTTCTAATGTCTCTTTTGGTTTACCCCAACGAGAAATCATCAATACCACCTTTTACACACAGGCACTTTTGCAAGGGCTAGATGCTGCAATTCTTAACCCTTTTTCAGACTCTATGAAAAATGCCTGCTATGCACATCGTGCTTTGCACGGCCAGGATCCAAGCTGTCTTGAATATATTGCTGCAGTTGAAGCTACCCCTGTACCGAGCAAGGAGACCGGCAAAGAACACTTGCCTGAACACTCTGCCCCATCCTTAATCGATTTGATCTCTGAAGGACTAAAGGAGCAAGTGGAAACCGAAACAGAGCACCTTCTTGTGACCCTTGATCCCATGGAGGTAATCAATGGCTATATTATTCCGGCACTTTCCAAGGTAGGCGAAGATTACGAAAGCGGTGAAAGCTTCCTTCCACAGCTATTGATGAGTGCTGAGGCGGCAGGAATTGCCTTTGAGGTAATCAAGAAAAAATTTAAGGGAGGAGAGCGCAAGAATAAGGGAACCATCCTTTTGGCCACCGTTAAAGGCGACATCCACGATATTGGCAAAAATATTGTAAAGGTCCTCCTAGAAAACTACGATTATCGGGTAATCGATCTGGGCAAGGATGTAGATCCGGAGCTTATTCTTGAAACCGTCCTCAAGGAACAGGTGAAGTTCATCGGGCTTTCTGCCTTAATGACCACAACCGTTCCATTTATGGCCAAAACCATTGAATTATTAAAGGATGTAGATTGCAAAACCCTTGTCGGCGGTGCCGTACTAACCCAAGAGTATGCAGATAAAATCGGTGCAGACTATTATGCCAAGGACGCTATGGCTACTGTCCGATTCGCTGAAGAATTCTTTGGGCAGCCAAATATCCGCTAGAAAAGGCAAACTGCAAATTATATCCCCCTGTATCTCCGTTAATATCCGCGGCTTCTCCAATAACAAAGAGGCCCGGATATTTTTTATGCTCAAAGGTTTTTAAGTTCAGTTCTCCTAGGTCTACTCCCCCTGCGGTAGCCATGGCTTCTTCAAATCCCCCTTTACCGCTGATCACATAGACGTGTTGATGAATGGCTTGAAGAAATGTTTTCACCTCCTTGCCCGAAGCCTTGGCCACTTGTTGCTGTGGATCAATTCCCACCTCCGCAAGCAATGCGCCAATAAATCGTTTAGGCAGGCCGGTATATTCAGGCAAATAATTTTCCCAAGTTTTTTTCACACCGGAAAGGGGAATTGTTGCCACTCTTCCCGGTGCAAAATCGATGATCATCCGTTCTCCCGGGCGAGCAAATTCTCCCAAATCTAAGATTCCCGGTCCACTAAAATTTTTATGGGTAAGCAAGACATCGCCTCGACCTTCTCTTCCTCCGATCTGCACTTTTGCATCAGGAAAAGAGATCCCTGCAAGGGGGCCATAAGCATAATTTTCTGTGTATACGGGAACCAGTGCCGGTATGGGTTCCTTGATCTCTATTCCCAGACTCGCCAATAAGGCAAATATCTTTCCATCAGATCCGGTGGTAGGATATGAGGCTCCCCCCGTTGCAATCACAAGGTTTTCCGTTTCATATCGCCCATTGACGATATATCTTTTTTCCGTAATTTCGATGGTTTCTGCAGCTTCTTCTCCCCGTTGTTCGTAGGCATTTGTCTCTTTGAGCAAGACGTCCAAAACGTCTTTTGCCGATAAGGACTGAGGGAAAACCTTTCCATCTTGACGAAGGATCGTCTTTACTCCATGGGCTGCAAAATACGCTCTTACCGCCAAATTATTGTATTGATAAAGTGCACTTCGGATCTTCTTTCCCTTATCTCCATAGTGATTGATAAAGTCCTTAATGTCTCCTCCATGGGTAAGGTTACAGGTGCCGTTTCCACTCATTAAAAGCTTCAGTCCCGGCCGGCGACGATTAAACAAAATCAGCCCCTTTTCTGTTTTACAATGTGCCCCGCAAAAAAGTCCTGCTGGGCCTGCACCAATAATGATATTCTTATACATAACGTTTCCTCCACGGGGTATTATACCTTATCCCCAAGGTTTCTGCACCTTGTTTGCATGATCATGACAGTAAATCTACTATTAAGAATATCCTATTTTGTGCTATAATAGACCTATCTTTAGGATAAAAAAGAAAGGAACTACATGGATATGTTGAACTCTTTTTCAGATGCGACAAAGCCTCTCATGGAGAAGCTGGCCGCACTTTTTCAATCGTACCCTGCCATCGCCACTTATTACACCACTGTTGCACGGTGGATCTTTGTGTTCTTGGCAATTTTTATTTTAGTTAAATCTATCCGCTCCCTCTTGGAAGCAAAAAACCCATCAGAAATCTGGGCTTACCTCAGATTACCCGATAACTCAATTAAATCCCTTTCTCACTGGGAAAACGTTTTGGGGCGAGCGGCCAGTGCAGATGTACATATTGACATTATGACGGTATCACGAAACCACGGAACATTGGTCCGCAACGAGGATGGAGATTGGCGCTACAATGACTTAGGCTCTAAAGGGGGCTCCATGGTCAATGGCAATTCTGTCTATCAATCCACACCGGTAGAAATGGGCGACACCATCACCCTAGGCGGTGCCGATTGCGTGCTCATTCCCCCAAGTCTTGAGGAGAAACGAAGAAATCTTCAAATTCGTAAGCGAAAAACCAAGGCATTTTCTCCTTGGAGCTCATTAATCGCCATTACCGTTTTTCAATTTTTAACCTGCATACAATTCATTGCCGCTGAAGGGGCAAAGCTTCCCTTTTCGGTAATTTTGGCGTTTTTTCTCTTTACCTTGGTAATGTGGGGTTACTGCATTTTCCTTCGCGTCATGCGACGAACGGCATTTGAAATGGAGGCCATCGCCTTCTTTCTTTGCACCCTAAACCTGTCCATTGTTGCCACTTCTGCACCAGAGTCCATCTTTAAGCAATTAACGGCAATCTTTTTGGGCATTGGTCTATTTACGGTGCTCTGTTGGTATTTACGAGATTTAAACCGTGCCTTAAAAATACGAAAGCTATTGATGCTGCTCAGTGTTGCCTTACTTCTGTTTAACCTGATCTTTGGTAGTAGTCAGTTTGGTGCGGTAAACTGGGTAAGCCTAGGCGGATACAACCTACAGCCTTCTGAATTGGTTAAAATTGCATTTATTTTTATCGGTTCTGCTACCTTAGATGAGCTTTATGAAAAGAAAAACCTGACCATGTTCATGGGCTTTTCTGTATTCTGCTTAGGTTGCTTGGCCATAATGAACGACTTTGGAACCGCCGCAATCTTTTTTGTCACCTTTTTGATTATTTCCTTCTTGCGAAGTGGTGAATTTTCAAAGCTAATCCTTATTGTTGGGGTCTGCGCAGTCGGTGGCTTAATGGCCATTCGCTTCGTTCCCCATATTATGGATCGATTTGCAACCTGGCGTCACGCATGGGATTTCCCCGATGCCGGAGGCTTTCAGCAGGTTCGTGCCATGTCCGGCGGAGCTAGCGGTGGAATGCTGGGTGTAGGTGCCGGTGAGGGTTGGGTTCATCAGCTCTTTGCTGCAGATACGGATTTGGTGTTTAGCGTGCTTTCTGAAGAATGGGGTCTGATCATTGCCATTTTGGCTGTTCTCTCCATCGTCACCTTGGGAATTTTTGCGGTGCGATCCATTACTGCCGGCCGATCTTCCTTTTACACCATTGCAGCCTGCTCTGCTACCTCCTTGTTGATCTTTCAAAGCTGCTTAAATGTTCTGGGTTCCCTAGATATTTTTCCGTTTACCGGAGTTACCCTTCCCTTTATTTCCAACGGAGGAACCAGCATGCTTGCTTCCTGGGGGCTACTGGCATTCCTAAAAGCCGCCGACACCCGGCAAAACGCTTCGCTGGCTGTCCGCGCTGCCAAAACAACCAATGAAGACATCTATGATGGGGAGGAAGAATTCTAATGAGAAAACTGGAAAAACGAGCAATCCTGTGCTTACTCCTTGCCGGAGTGTTAATCCTAGGACTTTGCTTTTATGTATTTAAACTTGCTAAGGATGGAGGAGATTGGGTAAGCTATCCTGCCAATCAACATATCTATACCAACGGCTATATCTCTACCGGATCAATTTATGACAAGGAAGGCGTTCTTCTTTTGCAAAACAACAAGGAAGGAACTCCTGCTTACAACGAAGATCGTGCCATTCGTAAGGCAACCTTACACGCCGTGGGCGATAAGGTGGGAAATATTTCCACCGGTGCAAACCGAGTATTTGCAGACAAGTTGGTGGGCTACAACTTCCTTTCCGGGACCTATTCAACCAATAGCAAGGGGCGCAACCTTTACCTGACCATTGATGCAGAAGTTTGTAAGGCAGCAAACAACGCCTTAGACGGAAGAAAAGGAACGGTTGGGGTTTACAATTACAAAACCGGAGAAATCGTCTGCATGGTCAGCTCACCCAACTATGATCCACAGGATCCCCCTACCGTAAGTGCCGATGATACTTCTGGAATATACATGAATAAGCTAATTTCTTCCCGGGTAGTTCCCGGTTCTATTTTCAAGGTAATTACTGCAACGGCAGCCATTGAAACCCTTACGGACTTAGACAATTTTTCTTATACCTGCACGGGAAGCAGACAGTTTGGAACGGCAAAAACCGACAAGGTGACCTGCCCTTATGATCATGGCACCGTCAACTTTGAAGATGCCCTTGCGGTTTCTTGTAACTGTGCCTTTGCTGAGCTTTCCTTACAGCTTGGGCCAAGTACCCTTGAAAAATACACAAAAATGGCCGGCCTAACCAGTAGCTACTCAATTAATGGCATCAAAACAACACCCGGCACCTTTGACTTCCCTTCTGCGGACGTCACCCTGGCTTGGACCGGTATCGGTCAGCATCAGGATCTGGTTAACCCTTGTTCCATGATGCTTTACATGGGTGCTGTTGCCAGTGGTGGTAAGGCGGCTGAGCCAAGAATTATTGACAGCGTAAAATTTTCCAATAATTTTCCTGCCTCCTTCCCATTTAAAGGCAAGACCGATCAGCTAATAGAGGCAGAAACGGCAAAAAAACTAGGAGACCTGCTTCACAACGATGTGGTAAAAACCTATGGTGAAGAAAACTTCCCCGGCCTTGATCTTTGTGCCAAATCCGGTACTGCTCAGTTGGATAACGGCAAAGAGCCCCACGCTTGGTTTACCGGATATCTACGTAACGAAGGCTATCCTTATGCCTTTATTGTCCTCGTAGAAAATGGTGGTTGGGGTAGCGAAACCGCCGGCGCTGTAGCAAATACCGTCCTGCAACAGGTTATTGAAAAAGATGCCTATGTAGAAGAATAATAACAAAAATATGAAAATGGAACCCCTCTCACGAGGCGGTTCCATTTTTAGTCTTTAAATTTTTCGTTCAATGGGAATTATTGATAAGCGAACTTTACCGTATAGTCGATCAGTTGAATAAAGGTCACGCCTGGAGTAAGTTCTATTTCCTTGCCGTTTTTGTCCTTAAAAATTGTTGGTGCTTCCTCATCTTCCTTGGTCCAGGTTCCTTCAATAACCTTTCCTTGAGTAAACACTGCACATTCTCCGCCCTTGGTCATGGCAAGGAAGAGCCGCTGCGCCTCATCTACCCGATCGATGGTCACTGTTTGCACGATCACATTGGCTACGTTTAGCTGATTTCCCGTTTCCTTGTCAATAAACGGCTCGCCATAAAGGGAGCGTGCATAAAGCTTTGTCTCCGGATTATAAACATAGTGATTGCTTGCACTAACATAATTTACATCGATCTCTGTTGCTTCAGGCAAGGCCGAATCCGGCTTACCCTTGAGGAATGGGAAGGTTCTTGGTTTCTTTTCCTTGTCCATGTCTAGCGCTTTAATTTGTGTCCAAACCTTTTCTCCATCGGTGTAACAGTTGTCCGGAATTTTTCGATCCTCCGATCTCCAAAAAATATCCCAATATTCCGCTGCCGCAATATGATCCATAACCCCTTTTTTGAAGTATTCGGTTGCTTGTGTGCTTTCTCCATTGTGAACTAAAACTGCCCCATACTCTCTGGCCAAATCAATAATATAAGGCCGCGCACTTCTCACTGAGCCACATTTGCCCGGCACCTTGCTATAATAAATTGGTTCCAGCCGGCTACCGCCTCCTTCAATGGGTACTTCATAAATTAAATCTGCTGATTCAAGGCCCGATTGTGGTCGCGCACTTTTATTGTCATTTCCTGTAGACAGCATAAAGGCACGATTAGGAAGACTGGTTACCTCAAGGCCGGTTAGGGGGTTCATTAGCCCTTGCTTCTTTGGGGGTTCTTCCTTTGGCTTTTCCTTTTTGGTTTTGCCCAGTACAAAAATGCCCAAGCCGGCGATCAAGGCAAGAATGAGCAAAGCGACGATAATCGCCACCACCATTCGCTTCTTTTTCACCACTACTTTTTTCTTTGATCTCATCTTCACTCTCCTTCTCAATTCTATCTATTCAATTCTCTTCTTTTTCATGATACAATGCTTATTATACAATTTTTTAGTTTTTTTGGAAAGGTAAAATCATATGCAACATTTGTACAAAACCAAGGGCGTATGCCCAAGCAAAATCGAATTTGAACTAGAGGGAGATATTGCACGAAATATCGTCTTTCACGGAGGCTGTAATGGGAATTTAAAGGCCATTGCTACCCTAGTTGACGGAATGACTGTAGGGGAAATAAAGGAAAAGCTTCGCGGAAATACTTGCGGAATGAAATCTACTTCTTGTGCCGATCAACTAAGTGTCGCACTAGAAGAAGCACTGGAGGCACAGCAAGGTGAATAAGCTGCTGGTCAAATTATTTATTCCGGACTATCAGAATGTAGAATCCCCCAAGGTAAGGGAGCGCTATGGAAAGCTTGCCGGCATTGTCGGCATTCTTTCCAACCTAATTCTCTGCATCTTGAAGATTCTCATCGGGATATTTTCGGCGAGTATTGCCATTATCGCGGATGGTATCAACAATTTGTCCGATGCGTCCTCATCCATTATCACCTTGGTTGGCTTTAAGCTTGCCGCACAACCGGAGGATAAGGATCACCCCTACGGCCATGCTCGAATTGAATATCTCACCGGGCTGCTGATCTCCATTTTGATCATTGTTATCGGCTTGCTTTTACTTAAATCTTCTATCGAGAAGATCCTCCATCCTACCGGTCTAACCTTCACCTTTACCACAATCCTGGTTTTGGTCTTGGCGATTTTGGTTAAGCTTTGGCAAAACTTTTTTTATCGATATATGGGCAAGGCCATTGACTCCCTAACCCTAAAGGCTACGGCTACCGATAGCAGAAATGAC
>JAVWKI010000019.1:13697-16440 GCA_036638575.1 Anaerovoracaceae bacterium
TGGTTCTTGTCGGTGTACTGATTACCAAATTTACCGGCATTGTCCTTGACGGCTACCTGGGTTGTTTGGTTGCCCTATTTATTCTTTGGTCAGGAATACAGCTGATCCGAGAAACCTCTAGCCCCCTTTTGGGAGAGGCTCCTGATGAGGAGCTGGTGAGGAAAATTGTCACCCTCGTGCAAAAAGAGGAAGCTGTCCTTGGAATTCATGATTTGGTCGTTCATAATTATGGGCCGGGGAAAATTTTTGCTTCTATGCATATCGAAGTGGATGCAGATGGAGACTTGATGGAAAGCCATGATATGATCGACAATATTGAGCGAGAAGTGGGGCGACAGCTGAACATTCACTTTGTGGTTCACATGGATCCCATAAAGTTAAACGATCCCATTTTGATCGGGGTTCGTGAGACGATTTCCAAGGCCATTGCCACCCTAGACTGCGTCACGGATCTCCACGATCTCCGTGCAGTTCCCGGGCCAACCCACACCAATATTATCTTTGATTTGGTCTTACAAAGTGCGTGTACCATGGACGAACGAGAAATCACCGCCTTCCTTCAAGACCAGCTACAACAAGAGTACCCCAACTATTTTGTCGTAATTACCTTTGACAAGGCGTATACGCAGCTGTAGCAAAAACCAAGACTTTAGGAAGGTTTAAAGGCATAAAAAAACTGTAGCAAAGTTCATGCTACAGTTTTTTGATTGATTTATAGTGTTCCTTCAGTAATGGTATAGTCTGTAGGTACCTTGAATAGTGCCTCATCTACCTTGTTGTCTAGGGAATTGATCTTAATCTTTGTTTCAACACCATCAGCAGTTGAAATTAGATAAGCAAGCTTGCCATCCTTGTAACAGAACTTCGCTACATTCTTGTCATCATCCTTAAATTCTTCATACTGATAAGTTGTTCCATCGATGTCCATTTCGCCTTCGGTATATTCTGCATCCTTAGCCTGAACGCCCATATCGGTCACTTCCTTAATACCTTCAAGATCCTTTTCCATCTTTGCATCAAGGGTAACCTTAATTCCCTGCTTTAGGGATGGCATCAATACATAGAAGCCTTCTGCATTCTTGATCATCAAAACAGTTTCGCCGCTAAGCTTTCCGTCTACATATAGCTGATCACCCTTAACCTGCATGTCCATTGTCATTGCCTGTCCTTCAGCGGTCATTTCCAAATTCATGTGGTATCCTGACTCCGCAGTAATATCCTTGAATGTTGCTACGGTCAAGGATTCTTTTTCCTCTCCACCACAGCCGACCATGGCTAGCATCATAATTACAGCCAACGCACCAATAATAATTCTTTTCATGTTCATCCTCCTTTTTTCGCTTTTACGAATAACTACACTGCTACGAATCAAACGAATTGTATGAATCTTCATTTCATTATAGCAATTCAAATTATAAAGGATGTATCTACAATTGTAAAGAATTTCTTAATCCATGCTGTAAATTCCTTCCATAGAAAACACCGCCTCCTCACAAACATTGGTTGCATAGTCTGCAATTCGTTCTAAATGTGCCGCAATAAACGCGAAGCTAATACAAATTCCTGCTTTTTCTGTTTCCGCCCGTTTTAATTGGTCTTCATAGATTACGCGGAACAATTCATCCACTTCCTCATCGGCCTTCCAAACTTTTCTTGCCAGCCGAAGATCGCGATTCAAAAATGCTTCGATGGCATTGTTCACCATATGTGCTGCCATTTCTGCCATTCTTGGTAGATCTACCAGCTCCTGGGGATAAGTTTCATCTTTCAGCCTAAGGGCATATTTTGCTAAATCCTCACAGTGGTCGCCCATTCTCTCCAAATCTCTGACCATTTTCATCACAGAAATACAGTAACGAAGGTCACCCGCAACTGGAGCCTGGGTTGCCAAAAATCGGAAACATTCCCCATTAATCTCGTCTTCTAGGTCATCGACAATATCCCCATTGTCAATAATTTCTCTCGCTAGCTCTACATTTTTTTCTTTTATTGCTTCTACGGCCCGAACAATATCGCCTTGAACATGCTTGGCCATCGTTGTAATTTTTTCATTAATTTGTGTTAATTCCACATCTCGCTTTGGTCTTGGTGCCATGATTTACTCCCTTCATCAACCGAATCGTCCCGAAATATAGTCTTCCGTTTTCTTGTTTTTCGGATTTGAAAATATCTTATCTGTCTTATCAATTTCTAATATTTTTCCACTGAGGAAAAATGCCGTTCTGTCGGAAATTCTTGCCGCTTGCTGCATGTTGTGTGTAACAATTACGATGGTATATTTGTCTGCTAGGTCTTGAATCAATGTTTCGATTTTGGCAGTAGCCACCGGATCCAGTGCAGAGGTAGGCTCGTCCATAAGAATAATTTCCGGTTCTACCGCAAGGCATCTTGCAATACATAATCTTTGCTGCTGACCGCCAGAAAGTCCCTGTGCCGATTTGTGCAATCTATCCTTAACTTCATCCCACAAGGCTACTTCCTTTAAGGTTTTTTCTACTATGGCATCCAGCTTCTTTTTGTCTTTTTCTCCATGAATTCTTGGCCCGTAGACAATGTTTTCATAGATACTCTTAGGAAATGGATTGGCTTTTTGAAAGACCATACCCACATCCTTACGCAATGCGGTAACATCATAATCTTCCCCGTAAATATCCTTGCCATCCAGCTTAATTTCTCCTGTAATCTTTACCCCTTGAACTAGGTCATTCATACGATTTAAGCTTCGCAAAAATGTGGATTTCCC
>JAVWKI010000020.1:0-3954 GCA_036638575.1 Anaerovoracaceae bacterium
ATAACAATATCCAGCAACACGGCCATAATGGTTCCCGGGTTTTCCCAAAGCGTCTCTAAGGCCTTCTTGCCGTTCTCTGCTTCAAACACCTCATAGTCTTTGTCTAAGATGTTCCGCATCACAATTCGATTAATTTCATTGTCATCGACGATCAGAACGCCTACCTTGTCCTCCATAAATTTCTCCTAAGTAATAAAAGTATTTCGTAATTTTTTGGTGGCGCTATTCCACGCCTAGCACCTGTTTCAGTTTTTCTTGCTGTGCAATAATCTGTGCATATTGCTCTTCCTTGCCGCCATATTCTCCCTTACGGAAGGCCTCTACCATGTTGATGATCACCGCAGATAAGGAGGTTAAGCCTAAATTTCCGCTGACTCCTTTTAGCGTGTGTGCCGCATTAAAGGCCTGATCGTAGTTTTCTGTTTTTATGGCCTCCTCCAATAATGGGAAATTATCATCTTCTATAAATTTAAACAGGCAATCTACATACAGTTCGTCATCGTCTACAAATCGCTCCAAGGTTTCTTCCATAGGAACCCCCCATGCTGAAAGCTCCTGTAAAATCGTTTTTCTCTCTTTCATTTTGCCCTCCATTTTTCTTTTCACTTTGTTTTCTTAGTACATTTATCTATACGTGAATTGATTGTACCATGCAAGCCTTGCACTTTCAACACTAAGCGCAAGTATTATCTTGTTTTTCATCCTTACATTCAAATTATACCCTTGTTTTGGATAATTTAAACTTTTTTATTCTATCCTTAACCCTTAAACTTATTTCTGTCCGCTGAATTTAAGGTTCTGTTCACATGATGAAGCAATAAGTTTTTTTGATACGGCTTAGCCATAAAATCTATTGCCCCTAGGCTCAGTGCTTTTTCTTCCTGTGCAGCATCTTGCTCCGCCGCCATAATTAGGGGAAGGGTGGTAAGCTTTTTGTTCTTTTTTAACCCAGTTGTTAAAATAAATCCGCTCTCCTCGTCCACGCTTGTATCGGCCAAAATCAAGGAAATCTGTTCCCATTTTTGTTCAATATAGGCCAGGGCATCCTTACTGCAATCAAAGGTAACCACTTGGAATCTTGGAGAAAATGCTTGTTGAACCTTCTGTGCTGCTTCCTTCTCCTCCTCCAAAACCACAATAATTCCCTCACAAAATCCCTGTTCTTCTCCGCATCGGTACATGGTTTTTGGCGTTTTCAACAGCTCCTCAAAGGCTTCTGAAGGCATAGGCTTTGCGAAATAATAGCCTTGGGCATACCCGCACCGCATAGTGCAAAGGCGAAGAACCTGTTCTTTGGTTTCTACCCCCTCTGCTACTACAAGCAGGTCCATTCGATTGGCCATATCAATAATAAATGGAAGAATACTTCTCTTTTGCTGTCCGCTTTCGTTTTGAATAAATTTCATATCTAGCTTCAACACATCAATGGGTAATTCAGAAAACATATTCAAGGAAGAATAGCCTTGTCCAAAGTCGTCCATCTCAATGATAAAGCCCATCTTTTTTAGTCCAGTGACGCACTCAATCAATTGCCTTGGATCCTCTGTATATGCAGTTTCTGTAATCTCCAAATGCAAAATTTCCGGATCTAGCTGATAGGTTTCCAGTAAATTCCCCAGTATATTGGGTAGCTCAGGGTTATAGATATCCAGCCTTGATACATTTACAGAAATGGGCACCACCCCATACCCTTGCTCCTTCCATGCCTTGATTTGCTTGCACGTTTTTTCCCATACATAGTAATCCATCTCCGTAATGAATCCGCTTTCTTCAAAGAAAGGGATAAATTCTCCCGGAGACATCAATCCTTTTTCAGGGTTTTCCCATCGAACCAAGGCCTCTGCACCAGAAACCTTCCCCGTTTTCAAATTACATTTTGGTTGGAAATAGATCTTGAATTCCTCTTGACGAATTGCCTCTGCCATGTGATCCCGAATAAATTGTTCCTGGATTAGTTTTTCTCGTAGCTTATCATCGTAATAGGTAAAGTATTCCCCATAATGTCCCTTTATCCCATCTGCTGCAAGAAGTGCACGATCGCACATCACATTGGCAGAAATAGATTGATTGGCAAATTCAAAAACACCAAAACGAACCATTAGGTTCATATTGGGCACTAGGCGATTCAACTTTTGATTAATGGAGGCAAACATTTCGTTGGTATAGTGCTCCACATGATAAAGAAAAATCGCAAAGGTATCTCCGCTTAGCCTTCCACAAAGCCCTAATCCCTTACTTCCATCTTCTAGTAGCTGGCCAAACTTTTTCAAAATTTCATCTCCGGTTTTGGCACCAAAGATATCATTGACCAGCTTGAAATTTTCAATATCACAACAGATCAGATCAAACTCATCCTTTGGATTTTCTCTCAGCAGTTGGTCTGTTTTTTGATAAAAAAATTCCTTGCTCAAGAGTCCTGTCAGTCGATCCCGCTTTAGTAGATTTAATATGGCTGCTTTTTCTCGTAGATTAATAATATTGGTAATTCGATGCCGAATAATCTTCGGCTTATAAGGTTTCCCCACAAAGTCCGTTGCTCCGGAAGCCAGGCCTTTTTCCTCCTCCTGCTCTCCGTCTTTTTCTGTGGTGATGATCACAGGAATCGCTGCAATCGTCTCATTTTTTTGCTTTTCTTTTAGGAAGGTATACCCATCCATTACGGGCATAACAATGTCTAGCAGTACTAAGGAAATGTTTTCTTTTTCTCGCATTAATATTTCCAAAGCTGCTTTTCCGTTCTCTGCTTCTACGGTTTCGTATTTATCCGCTAAGATATTGCACAAAACCTTTCGGTTGATTTGGTTGTCATCCACTACAAGTAGCTTTTTCACCTGAATCCTCTCCCTCCTTAATTGAATAGAGCTTGATTTTTCAATCAAATAAATAGCATACCCCTTATCTTTTAATACTTTCATTTTATGATAAAGTGCATGCTATTTCAACTGATTTATTTTGTTGTCTGTGCTTCTACCAATCGATTTCCACAGTATTTTTCTCTCAACTTTGGCTTTTCGATCTTGCCGGTAGGATTTCTTGGGATTTCATCAAAGAAAATCTTGTGTGGTCGTTTATACCTTGGCAAAATATTGCAAAATTCCACAATATCCGCTTCGCTGATTTGGCTCTCTGGCTTAGCTTCTATAATTGCTGCGGAAATTTCTCCCAAACGATCATCAGGAAGACCGATAACTGCAGCATCTTTTATTCCTTCATTTTTTCTAAGGAAGTCCTCAATTTGCACAGGATAAATGTTTTCTCCTCCGGTGATGATAACGTCCTTCTTTCGATCTACCAGATAGATGAATCCGTCTTCGTCTAGTCTGGCCATGTCTCCGGTGTAAAGCCATCCATCCTTTAGGATCTCTTCGGTAGCCTTGGGGTTCTTGTAGTATTCCTTCATGACTCCCGGCCCCTTGACTGCAAGCTCGCCTACTTCATCTCCCATCACTTCTTTTCCGGCTTCTCCCATTACCTTACCTCCCACAAGTGGCCGGCCTTTCCAATGGCGCCCACCTTGTGAATGTTTTCGGTTCCAAGGTGTACACAGCCCGGTCCAATAGACTCAGATAGTCCATAGTTGGTATCGTATTCATGGCTTGGGAATACACTCTTCCATCGTTTAATTAAGCTTGGCGGTACAGGCTGTGCACCTACGTGCATCAATCTCCATTTGGATAAATCATAATCCTCCAAGGAAATTTCCCCTCGCTCTAAGCTGTCCAAAATATCTTGAACCCACGGAACCAGCAACCAAACAATACTTGCACCTTCCTCTGATGCGGTTCTGAGAATCCACTCAGGTTTAATTCCTCTAAGCAGCACTGCCTTGCCACAAGTCATCAGGCTGCCAAACCAGTGCATCTTTGCTCCCGTATGGTATAGAGGCGGCATACATAAGAATACATCATCTTTGGTCTGCTTGTGGTGGTTTTGTTCCACCTCACAAGCGGCTAC
>JAVWKI010000020.1:3964-15789 GCA_036638575.1 Anaerovoracaceae bacterium
CAAGTGCCTCGTGGGCGTGTAAAATTGCCTTTGGGAACCCTGTAGTCCCTGATGAAAAATAAATGGCTGCATTGTCCGCTTTGGTTAATTCCACCGCCGGAGAAACACTGGAGCAAAATGAGGCACAGTACTCATAATTATCCGCAAATAATGGCGTATCATTTCCCACATAAAACATGTTTTTGACCCCCTTCATTTGGGAGAAGCCTTCCTCAATTCTTCCCACAAACTCCGGTCCGAAAACCAACACAGAAACATCCGCCAGGTCTACGCAGTAGTCAATTTCATCTGCGGTATATCTAAAATTCAACGGCACCGCAATGGCCCCCATCTTTAAAATCCCAAAGTAAATCGGTAGCCACTCAATGCAATTCATCAAAAGAATTGCAACCTTATCTCCCTTTTTAATTCCTCTTGATAACAAAAGATTTGCAAAGCGGTTTGCCTTCACATTAAACTCTTTCCAGGTAATCTGGCGACGATATTTCCCGCCAGGAGCAGACTCTATCAGCTGATACTCCCGCCAAGTTACAGGATGCTCTGTCTGAAGTGCCGGATTAATTTCTACCAGTGCGGTTCCATCCGGACATATTCTTGCGTTTTTTTCCAAAAAATCTGTTATTACCATTTTCTCTTTCTGCAATTCATCGAATTACAGTTCTCCTTTCGTTATGTGTATTTGATCTTCAGGACAATAAAAAACCGTCCTGCTGTAATGAAACAGAGGACGGAGAATTCCGCGGTACCACCTCTTTTTACTGCTTGTTCGCACAAACAGCCTCGTCGGGTATCGATTCGTAATACCCTGCCCTGTAACGTGAGCTCACGTTGCCGCCTACTGTAATTTCGGGACACTGCTCCTAGGATGTATTCAAGTCAAACTTCCTCTGCGCCTCTCACCTACCGGCTGCTCTCTGTTGATTTCCTTTAACTCTACTTCTTCCTTATCTTCGCATTTGCATAAAATCTTACCATATTCCCGCCGAATTGTCAAACCCTTGGGGGCATTTTCCCTTGCAATTAAGCAATATACGCTGTCTTCACTTCCTTGACAATGTCTCCCATACCAATTAATTGGATTTTCTCTGCGGTTACTGTACTTCGTTCAAATTCAGTCTTTATTTTGTCACAGGTTTCTTCCATAAGCTGGGTTTCCCCTTCCATAATGCGCAGAACATCCTTCGTAATCTCTCCGGGAAGTGCCGTATCATTTTGACCAAGGAAGAGAATATCATTAATCAATAGTCTTTGATTCTCAATAAACTGCTGTAATTGCTGATTTTCTAGCTTAGTATTATTTAATACCAGCTTATCTTCAATTAAATTTCCGGTCAACACCAGATTCGCCACTTCATTTTTATCGGTTTTTTCCTCTTTTGGAAGAAATATGCTGCGGAACAATTCCTTCGTCACCACCTTATATCGTGTTTTTAACCGCTCCGTTGTTTTCTCTACTGTTGCATGGAAAACAAATCGGTTAATGAGCATCGCCACTGCGCCACCCACCAGCACAAAGAGTAACCGTTCAAGCTCAAAGCTTTGACTTGAAGGATCGGCCATTGCTGCTACGCCTAGGGCGGAAATGGTCACAAAGATAGTTTGCTTGGCATAAGTAGTCATATAACTGCAAACATAACCGGTTGCCATCATCACCACACTTCTAGATAGGGGATCTCTAAAGATGCCAAAGAGGATAACAAACCCAACTAGACCAATTGTTGTACCAATCACCCTATCTTTAAATTTATCCTTTGCATCCGAGCCATAAGGCTGAATAATGGCAAACATGGTATACATCATCCATCTCCCATATTCCAGCTGGAAATATTGGGTGGCAAAAAAGGCCAGACTCACGCCGATGGCGCTACGAAAGGCAAAGCTAAATCGAATCGAAGTAGGATCAAAGCTTTCCTTAATCAAATGATAAGTTCGATAATCCTTCGCCTTCTTTTTCGGTTGTTTTTCCTCTCTTGCAGCCTTATCCTTTCGCTTATTCACTAGCAGGTAAGTAGTTTTTTCTAGGAGCTTTGTCACCTCAACCAGTTCATAGGTAAAGTAGTCTCCATGGGCTAGTGCACAATGATCTGCAAAACCCTTCATCACCGCTGCAAAGCCTTCCTTATCGACTGTCCCTTTAATAAAAGCATTTACGGCAATCAACACCGCTTTTAATTCTTGCACCACCGCTACATGCTTTTCCTTGTCCGCTTCCTTTAGATGTAGTCCGATTCGCTCTAAACAGATGGCAATATTTAATTTTTCCATTACCGTTGAAGAAACAAAAAACGCCTTGGTTTTTCTGTTATCCAAAAACTTGGCTAAGTTGCGCACTTCCTCAGAAACCGCCACCACCGTTTCTTCTTTAATTTCTCCTTCTTCCCATTGCTCAATTTCTTCAATTAGCTTATCTACCACGCTTTCAATGGTTTGGTTGGTAAGATTTTTAGATTTCTTTCCATTGGCCACAAGCTGTAGCAGCATAGTCACCACTGCACCCGCTGCCAGGAGCATCAGCCGCAAAGGAAGCTCTCCAAAAGGCACCGGAGCGGTACCCATCATAAACAAATAGGTGAGCATAAAGGGGAAATACATCGGCGTACTCAGATCCTTCATAAAGATGTAGACTACACCAAAAATTAGCAATAGGTTCACGACCAAGCCTAGGATAGGGTCCATTTGCACCACCGTGGATGCAACCCCCAAAAGCAAGTCTACAAATAAGATTTTTAGAAAGTTTTTCAGTGGTTCCTTGGTTAAATCTACAGTCAAAAACACCAGTGCCTGGGTAAACAAGCCTACCGTAACGATAACGTTAATCTCGCCGAAAACACTTCGACTAAGTAAGACTGTTCCCACGGCTACAAGAAACATAATCGTCTTTGATGCCACTGTACCCATAATTTTTTTCAATGTATCGCCTCCTGCAATATTATTCTTTGTCTTTTTAGGTTTTCTATCTATCTCATTCCTTAACAGGCAATGATATCACTACTTTCGTCTTTTTTCAAGGAAAAGAATGAAAAAAGGCCATCAACCAATCTCTTGGGTGACAGCCTCTTCTCAATTATGTTTAGAAACTATTTATAATGAAGGAGATGATGCGCGTTATCGCCACGCAGCAGTCCTTGATATAAACCTGCTGTAATCGGGTTTTCCTGTGATGTCTTCACATTAGATAGTCTATCTGCCCCGTACATTCCTTCAGCACGCTCTTCTTTTGCTCTTGCAATTTCATACGGCTGTCCTGCTCCGGCAATACATCCGCCTTCGCAAGCCATAACCTCTACAAAGTCATAAGAAACTTCGCCTGCTTTAACTTTTTGGATTAGCTTTTCTGCATTCATCAGACCGCTGACAATCGCGATTTTTAGTTCTGTTTCCTTGTATGGAATTACAACTTCCTTCACCTTGTCAAATCCTCTTACGCCGGTAAATGCAATGTCATTTAGATGTTCTTTTGCAGAATCACCAACAACATATCGAATTACTGCCTCAGTTACACCGCCGGTAACACCGAAGATAACTCCAGCACCACTGGCAATACCAAATGGCATATCTACAGATTCAGGTAATAAGTCTTCAAAGACAATACCTGCACTCTTAATCATATTGATTAGCTCAACTGTAGTGATAGCATAGTCTACAGAAGCTTCTCCGTTTGTCTTCATCTCATCTCTTGCCACTTCGTACTTCTTCGCAGTACATGGCATGATGCCAACAACCTTGAACTTCTTCTTCTTGCTCTTAGTTCTGTCTAGATGGTTTCTTTCTTTTAGTACCGCACCAAACATTTCCATTGGAGACTTACAGCTGCTGACATTTTCCATTAAATCCGGATGTTTGTCTTCTGCATATTTAAACCAAGCCGGGCAACATGAAGTGAACAACGGCATCTTTGGACCAGTTTTTAGTCTTTCGATAAACTCGTTTGCTTCTTCAATAACGGTAAGGTCTGCACCAGTTGCTGTATCATAAATTTCGTCAAATCCAAGTCTTCTTAATGCTGCAACGATTTTGCCCATTACGTTTTCACCCTTAGGGAGGTTAAACGCATCTCCTAAAGCAACTCTTACTGCCGGAGCAATTTGTACGGCAACCGTTGTGTCCTTGTCATAAAGATCTTCCCATAGTGGAGCTGTATCATCTTTAATGGTTAATGCACCGGTTGGACAGACTGCTGTACACTGTCCGCAGTTAACACAGTTTGTTTCTCCAAGAGGCATGTTAAATGCAGTGGTAACGTCCATGTTTGAACCTCTGTAAGCGAAGTCGATAGCACCAACGTTTTGTACTTCCGCACACATTCTTACACAGTCTCCGCAAAGGATACATTTGTTGCTGTTCTTGATGATTGATTTGGAAGATAGGTCCGGCTGTCCCAGCTTTGAATACTGGTCGAATCGAACAGAAGTAACACCAAATCTCTTTGCCAAAGTCTGTAATTCACATTTGTTGTTCTTTACGCAAGTTGTACAGTCTCTGCAGTGATCCGCAAGCATTAGCTCGATGATCATCTTTCTATATGCCTGTAGTCTAGGCGTGTTGGTTCTGATGCTCATTCCTGCTCTAGGCGGGGTTGAACATGACGCCATAATGTCTCCGTTTTTGTCTTCAACTACACACATTCTACATGCACCATATACAGATAGTGATGAGTAGTAACATAGTGTAGGTAACTCAATTCCTGCTTTTTTTACAATTGATAAAATATTCTTTTCACCTTCGATGGCAACAGGAATACCATCAATGGTCATAAACCTTTTTTTATTCATACTATTCACCATGATTAATCCTCCTTTATCGCCTTGAATTTACATGAGTCGATACATGCACCGCACTTGATACACTTGCTCTGGTCAATTACAAACGGTTCTTTTACTTTTCCGCTGATTGCATCAACCGGGCAAACTCTTGAACATAGACTACAACCCTTACATAGCTCAGGAACGATAACAATCTTTCCTAGTGCCTTACAAGTCTTCGTTCTACATTTCTTTTCAACGATGTGCTCTAAGTACTCATCTTTAAAGTATTTCAAGGTAGAAACTACAGGATTAGCCGCAGTTTTTCCAAGTCCGCAAAGTGCTGTTGAGGTAATTGTTGCTGCAAGCTCTTCTAGCATATCGATATCAGACATTTCGCCCTTACCGCTTACAATTCTCTCTAAGATTTCTAGCATTCTTCTTGTACCTTCTCTACATGGTACGCATTTTCCGCAAGATTCATTCTGGGTGAAGTTCATGAAGAAACGAGCAACTTCTACCATACAGGTATCGTCGTCCATTACAACAAGTCCGCCTGATCCGATCATTGCGCCAACCTTCTTCAAGCTATCAAAATCAAGAGGTAGATCCAAATGCTCTTCAGTCAAGCAACCGCCTGACGGTCCACCGATTTGAACTGCCTTAAATTTCTTTCCATCTCTAACGCCGCCGCCGACATCGAAGATAATCTTTCTTAATGTTGTTCCCATTGGAACTTCAATCAATCCAGTGTTGGTGATGTTTCCAGTCAAAGCAAATGCCTTTGTTCCCGGGCTCTTCTCTACACCGATGTTTTTGAACCATTCTGAACCTTTATTTACAATAATTGGTACGTTTGCGAATGTTTCTACGTTGTTTAATAGGGTTGGTTTGCCATATAATCCCTGCTCTACTGTACGAGGAGGCTTAACTCTAGGCATACCTCTGTCTCCTTCGATAGAAGTAGTTAGTGCACTACCTTCTCCGCAAACGAATGCTCCTGCACCCTTTACAATACGGATATCAAAAGAGAAATCTGTTCCTAAGATGTTCTTTCCTAATAGACCATTCTTTCTTGCATCATTGATTGCTCTGTCTAGTCTGTTTACTGCAAGAGGATACTCTGCACGAACATAGATGAACGCTTCTTGTGCTTTGGCAGCAACTCCAGCAATCATCATTCCTTCAAGCATCTTGTGCGGGTCTCCTTCCATGATACTTCTGTCCATGAATGCACCCGGGTCTCCTTCGTCACCGTTACAAACAACGTATCGGATGGTTTCCTTCTGGTTTCTAACCTGCTGCCATTTTCTTGCTGCAGGGAAGCCACCGCCTCCACGTCCACGAAGTGCTGACTCACTAATCATCTGGATGATGTCTTCGCCAGTAACGTCAAACAGAGCCTTTTCCAATGCGCTGTATCCGCCGTATGCGATGTATTCTTCAATTGATTCTGCATCAATCTGTCCACAGTCTTCTAGTACTACTCTAGTCTGGTGCTCATAGAACGGGATCTTTTCCTGAATCGGATACTGAACGCCATCCTTTGAGTAAATCAATCGCTCAACGATTTCATCTTTTACAATTGACTTTTCAACGATCTCTTCGCAATCTGCTTCCTTAACCTTTAGGTAAAGGATCTTCTGCGGTTCGATTCTTAGCAATGGTCCCATTTCGCAAAATCCGTGACAACCGCTCTTCTTGAGACCGATTGACTCTTCGTTTGAGCCTTCTTCTTCTAGAACCACTTCACATTTTAGCCCTTTTGCTTCAATTAGCTCCTGTAGCTTATCAAAAATTTCTAAAGATCCGCCTGCAACACAACCTGTTCCTCCGCAAACATAAATCTTTTTCGTTTGTTTGTCCAATCGAGCAAGGAAAGATTCTCTTGCCTGGATTAGTTCTTTTCTATCTTTTATCATGAGTCTCTCCTTCCTACGCTTCCTTCGTTAATTCTTCAACAAGTTCTACTGCACTCTCCGGAGTCATTGCCGGATAAACCTTGTCGTTTACTGTAATTACCGGTGCTAATCCACATGCGCCAAGACACGATACTGTCTCAACAGTGAACAGCATATCTTCTGTTGTATTGTTTCCTGGTGTTAATTTTAGTTCTTTTCTTAATGCATCCAAAATCGGAATAGATTTTCTTACGTGACATGCAGTTCCGTCACAAATCTTAATGATGTACTTTCCCTTTGGTGTAAGAGAGAAGTTCTCATAGAATGTGGCAATGCTGAACAGCTTTGCTAAGCTGATATCAAGCTTCTCTGATATGTAATCAAAGGCCTCTCTCGGCAAATACCTAAACTCTTCCTGAATGTCCTGCAGAACTGCAATCGCAGATATGTTTTCACCCTGGTGGCGCTCAACAATCTGATCAATTGTTTTGGCTAAATCCTTATCAGTCATTTTTTCCTCCTCGATAACAAATAATTACTAAACGTTTTCCTTTTCGTTATATCTTTAACAAAGATTTAACTTGCTAAAGAATAAAATTTCTTATTCACATTTCTTTATTACTCCCTTATTGTACCCAGTATTCCCTCGTTTGTCCAGTGTATTTTCCTGTTTTTTTAGTACTATCTTGCTATTTTTTCTTTTATGCTGTATTTCCTTATTTTAATTTTCTGTAAATTTCTTCAAACCCTTTAAACGTTTTTGCTTTATCATACGAAAGCGATTGATAAATATATAACGCTATTTTTCTTGGATTTTCATTTAAATTTAAGAAAAAAGTTCACCTAAACATTTCCTTTTTTAGGTGAACTTTACTTTTTTTATTGGATTTTTGTCTAATTTCTCAGGTTAATCTCGCGTGTAAACCACTTCTCCGGCAAATATGGTCTTCTCCACCCTTGCTTTTAATAAGTTTTCATTCCCCAGGGTGAAGAGATTACAATCCAAAACAACTAGGTCTGCTAGCTTCCCTTCCTCTAAGCTTCCCACCTTGTCTTCCATTTGTAATAAGTAAGCTGCATTAATGGTGGTATTGTTTAAGGCTTCCGCCAAAGAAAACTTTTCTTCTGGATTCCAACCGCCTTCCGGAAGGTCGTCTTCCATTACCCGCATGGTCGCCCGATATAAGGTGTCAAAGGGATTCAGGTCTACAATCGGGTAGTCTGTACTAAAGGCCACCTTTGCACCGGCCCGCTCAAGGCTCTTCCCTGGCCAAGAAAGCTTTGCCCGCGCTTCTCCCACAATTTGAAAAATAGGGTGCTGCTCCAAGGATTCCATAATCATATGTCCCGGCTGTATAGAGGCAATGGTTCCAGTCTTCTCAAACCGCCCCATATCCGCAGGATGAATCAATTCTATATGCTCTATGGTGTTCCTTACCTTTTCGCAGGCTTCCTTTCCCTGTTTTTTTTGTGCCGCTTCAAAAACATCTAGCGCCGTTCTCACCGCACCATCACCACAGGCATGAAGCCTTAGGGAGATTCCATGCGCATAACAGCTATCGGCTTTTTCTTGTAGCCAGGTTTCATCCATAAGCAATTTCCCAAATTGCCCCGGCTGCTGGGTATACTCCTCCACCAAGAGACCGGTATATCCAAGGGGCGTTCCATCAAGAAAGCCTTTTAATCCGATAAACTTTAGCCTATCCGAATGATAGGTTTCAGAAAGCCGCTGCGCCTCGGAGATCTCCAGTTCTATTTCCGGTGCAAACATCACGCGGACCCCTAATGCACCTTTTTCTATCATCTTCTCATATACCTTCGGCTTGACCATATTTAAAATTTGCACATCTCCCACGGAGGTAACTCCTCGCTGATAGGCCTTTTGGGTAAATGACCGGAGCATTTTTTCTTCAAAATCCTCAGTCATATTCAACGCTTTTTCCGTAATCAATCTCATTGCCGGAACCTCAAGCAAGTACCCGGTAGGATTTCCTTCCTCATCTCGTTTAATCAATCCACCTTTTGGCTCCGGCGAATTCTTTGTAATGCCACAAAGGGCAAGTGCCTTGCTGTTGACCCAAATCCCATGAAGCTCATCGTTAAAAACCACCACCGGTCGATCTGGAAATAAGCGATCTAAGCTTTCCTTTGTGGGCAGCTTTTCTCCGGGCCAGCGATAATGAGACCAGCCAAAGCCGATTACCCAAGGCCCCTCATCGTCTTTGTAAAAGTCATACAAGGCGGCTGCCGCTTCCTCTTCATTTGCAGAATAAAAAACATTTACCGTGGCACTTTCCATGGCACCTAGGTAAAGGTGCACATGCGCATCACAAAATCCTGCCATTATCGTCTTGTCTCCGCAGTCTATTACCCTATAGTCTTGGATATTCTCCGGCAAACCGTCTGCTTCAACAACCGCTTCAATTCTATCTTCTTTTATTTTCACATAACCTGCATAAGGCGTCTTTCGCTTTCCATCAAAAATACACCTGCTTTTTACTATTATATTCATGACCCACTTCTTTCCGCCGTAACTATTCGACTTTCTTGCCTCGCATCAGGCAAATTAATGCACCGATGATACTAACTCCTGCAATGACCCATAGTCCTTTGATCATGAAATCAAAGATATCCACGCCATAGGTTTCTAAATAATATTCCGGTCCCCACTGACCTTCATACCAAGGAAGGAACAGTCCTCCTAGTACTGCCAAGAAGGTAAGAACAAAAAACAATCGTGCCATTCTATACATATCGCCTACGGCCAATCCTGTTTTTTTGTTTACCGGATATTTTTCACTATCTAGCTTCGCCAATCCACCGTATCTTTTTTTGAAGAACAAGTAAGCAAATGGCCCTGTTGCCAAGCCTACCAGTCCACCAATGAAGTAATCGGTTCCATTTAGTAGATATGCAATTAATCCAATGACAATCGGAATGGTAAAGAACGCGTTAATAAAAATTTTATTTCCTGGAATTTTAATTGGTCTTTCCATCTCCGGTTTCTTGTATCGCATTACAATCATGGTAATAAATAGCAAAACTTGTGTACCAATAATCAACAAAACTTCAATAACAAGAACTACCGTAAATTCAAAGGAACATAGAATCAAGTTGGTAATTGCCATAATCAACACAGGAACATAAGGAACGCCATGTTTATTGATCTTGGTTACAAACTTCGGTCCTAAATTATCCTCAGACATGCTAAACAATACTCTTGTGCCTGCAGTCATCCAAGTGTTATAAATGGAACAAGCAGAAAGCACCGCAACAACACCAAACACAATCCCCCAAACTTCATTTCCTAGGAATTGAGTAAGCACAGTTCCATAGCCTACCGTCTCTTCTCCAATTCCTTCTTTCCAATTTTCCCAATTTCCTATTGATGCAAGTCCTGCTGCTGTAGGCAAAATGTAAGTAAGTGCGATCATAGGAACCGCAATTAATGTTGCCTTTGGAATAATTCTCGGATCCTTTACCTCTCCTGAAATTGCAGACATCGCCTCGTATCCAGAGTAAAGCCAGATTCCAATAGCAATACCTCCACCTATACTGGTAAGGAAGTCTTGTGTTTCGGGAATAAACGGCTCAAAAGGATTATATTTTACATTGAGAAAGCCCACTACTGCAACTAACGCAAATACAATTAAAATCGCAATACCAATAAATGTGCTTAATTTTCCCGATTCTTTTACTCCTCTTAAATTTACTAATACAATAATTGCAATAATTCCTACCTGAAAAAAGTATCGGGCTACATCGCTCATTCCTGTGATATAGGCAACATAACTTCCTGCTAAAATTACATATACTGTGCTGTCTAAATAATTTGCCAGAGTCTTCCACCACCCTGCCTGAAATCCCCAAAATTCACCTAGGGCTTCTTGGATCCATTTGTAAAAACCACCTTCAACCGGTCTTGCCGATCCCAGCTCTACTGTGGCCAGCGCCATAGGTAATCCCCATACAAATGGGATAACCATCAACAGCACCAAGGTCATTCCCGGTCCTGCCGTAGGGACCATTGCTTCTATGCCATAGGCTCCTGCCGCACAAATGCAGAAGATCATAAATACAATGGTGCTTACCTTCACATCATGTCTTTTAATTTCATTTCCCATAGTTTCCTCTCCTTTTCTATCATTTTTTTCATCATACCATTGCAGAAAAATTAATCCTATCATCATTTTGCTAATATTCACAATATTCCCGCTTTTGTTGTTGGTCTTTCTTGCTAATTATAATATATTTTTTAGCAAAAAAGTGCTTTTTTATTTTTAATATATTATTCATGTTATAATGGAATCAAGTTAGGAGGAACAGATTATGTTGGAACCAATTATCTACAAGGAAAATTTATTTGTTCAAGGACAGTTGCTGGAAATTAAGCAATACCCTCTTCATTATCATAAGGATATCCAGTTGATCTATGTTTTAGAAGGGGAAATCGAATTGAAGCTTGCCTACGCGTTTTATACCTTAAAGCCCGGGGATTTGCATTTCATCCATTCCCTAGATATCCACGGCATTCGCAGCATCAGTAAGAATAACCGGATTTTATTCCTCAATATTAACTCTGCGCATTACCAGCAGCTTTTCCCCAATTTTGACTCACAAATTTTTACCATAAGAGTTGAGCAAACCGCCCATGGAGAAAAAATAAAGGAAGAGTTAACCGAAGTTATTGTGAATATTTCCGCCGAACTAGGCGATGAACAGCCAAGCAACAAAAAAGTCGAAGTGCAAACCATTAAGCTCATCAACTTACTTTATCAAAACTTTCGTCAATTTACCATCAACAAAACCCAAGGATTTTTTAACCACAAAACAGCCCATGACGAAAATCACTTAGAGTTAATTTGCCGAATTGTAGCCTTAGTTTACGATAACTATCCCTACAAGCTAAGCTTAACGGAAATCGCCAAAAATGAACACATCAATGCCTACTACCTCTCCCATTTGTTTCAACATTTTGCAGGAGAAAGTTTCCGTGGGTTTTTGAGCATGGTTCGAGTAGAAATGTCTGAACGATTTTTGCTTGATTCTACGCTTTCCATCTCTCAAATCTCAAGCGAGGTTGGCTTTTCCAATCCTAAATATTATGTAGACAACTTCAAGGTTTGGTTTGGCTGTCACCCAAAGGAGTACCGTAAGCGCTTCTCCGGTCAAACCCTAGGCA
>JAVWKI010000021.1:0-15214 GCA_036638575.1 Anaerovoracaceae bacterium
CTTTGCCATTTCAATGGCATCAAAGGTTTCTGTCAGCGTTCCAATTTGGTTTACCTTAATCAGGATGGAATTTGCTGTTCCGCTTTCAATTCCCTGTGCCAATCTTTGTGTATTGGTTACGAATAAATCGTCGCCTACAATTTGGATCTTCTTGCCTAGTTTTTGTGTCATCAATGCCCAGCCATCCCAATCGTCTTCTGCAAAGCCGTCTTCGATAGAGATAATCGGATATTTGTCACAAAGCATTTCGTAGTAGTCTACAAGCTCTGCTGCAGTTTTCTTTACCCCTTCACCTGCTAGGTTGTAAGTTTTTGTCTCTGCCTCATAAAACTCACTTGCCGCAGCATCCAGTGCAATTTTGATTTCTGTTCCCGGTTTGTATCCAGCTTTTTCGATGGCTTCCATAATCACCTGAATGGCTTCTTCGTTGCTCTTTAGGTTTGGTGCAAAGCCACCTTCATCGCCTACCGCAGTGTTCATGCCCTTAGCTTTTAGTACAGCCTTTAGGTTATGGAAAATTTCTGCTCCCATACGAAGACCTTCTCTAAAGGTTGGTGCACCCACCGGCATAACCATAAATTCCTGAATATCCACAGTATTGTCTGCGTGGCTTCCGCCGTTTAAGATATTCATCATTGGTGTAGGAAGCGTCTTTCCGTTTACTCCGCCTAGGTATTTAAATAGCGGTAATCCCAGTGATTTTGCGGCAGCATTGGCATTGGCCATGGAAACTGCTAGAATTGCATTGGCACCAAGCTTTGCCTTGTTTGGTGTTCCATCAAGGTCAATCAGCGCCTTGTCAAGAGCCGGCTGATCAAAGGCATTAAAGCCGACAATATGATCCGCAATAATGTCGTTCACATTGCTCACTGCCTTAAGTGTTCCCTTGCCAAGGTATCTGCTCTTGTCTCCGTCTCGCAATTCAACCGCTTCATGAACACCTGTTGATGCTCCTGATGGTACAATTGCACTTCCCACAGTACCGTCAGATAAGTAAAGTTCCACTTCTACTGTAGGGTTACCTCTTGAATCAAGGACTTCTCTTGCCACTAAATCTTCAATATATGTCATTTTTTTATCTTTTCCTCCATTATCTTTTCGTTCATTCATAAATTCGTTTCTAAAAATCAATAATTTCCATAAAATCTTTTGGTACTAAGCTGGCACCACCTACAAGGCCGCCATCAATTTCTTCCATATTCATTAGCTCTGTAGCATTGGCAGGCTTCATGCTACCGCCATACTGAATGACTACATTGCAAGCAACTTCATCATCATATAAGGTTTCGATTATATTTCTGATGTGTCCGCACATTTCATTTGCTTGCTGTGGACTTGCTGTTCTGCCTGTCCCAATCGCCCAAACCGGTTCATAAGCAATAACCAGCTTGCTTACCTGCTCTGGGGTAAGACCATCCAATGCACCCTTCACCTGACTGGCAACCACTTCTTTTTCCCTGCCACCGTCACGCTCTTCCAGAACCTCTCCTACACAGAGAATCGGAATAATGGACGTGGTAAATAGCTTATGCAGCTTTTGGTTTACTGTTTCGTCCGTCTCTGCAAAATACTGTCTTCTTTCGGAATGGCCAACAATACAGTAATCCACGCCGATCTCTTCGAGCATCTGTGCAGAAATTTCTCCGGTAAACGCACCCTCCTCTGCAAAGTGGACGTTTTGTGCACCAACCTTAATTTCTGTTCCGGCAAAGGCCTCCTTGAGCAAGGCCAAATGAACAAAGGGTGCACAAATGGCTGTTTTTACATCTGTTCCCTGGTATCGTTTCTTAAAGTCTTCCGCAAACTCTGCTGCTTCTTTTCCCGTCTTAAACATTTTCCAGTTTCCTGCAATGAATGGTATTCTCATTTATTTATCCTCCAAAACTGCTACACCCGGAAGGATTTTCCCTTCAAGGAACTCAAGACTTGCTCCCCCACCGGTTGAGACATGACTCATTTTTTGCCCTAAGCCAAACTTGTCTACTGCCGCTGCAGAATCTCCACCGCCAATTACGGTAACCCCTGTGCTTTCTGCCATAGCCTGGGCAATGCTGCGGGTTCCTCCTGCAAAGTTATCCATTTCAAATACGCCCATTGGCCCATTCCAAATGATCGTTTTTGCTTCCTGTATTTCCTTGGTAAACAAGGCGACCGTCTTTGGTCCGATATCCATACCCATCATATCTGCCGGAATTTCATCTCGGTCAACGACTTTAGTTTCCGCATTGTTATCAAATTCCTTGGCACAAAGGGTATCGATAGGAATCAAGAATTTCACTCCTGCTGCCTCTGCTTTTTTCATCAGATCTCCAGCAAGCTCCACACTGTCTGCATCCAAAAGGGAAGTTCCGATTTCATAACCCATGGATTTAAAGAAGGTATAAGCCATGCCACCGCCGATAATCAGTACATCCACCTTCTTTAGCAAGGATTCAATTACTTGAATTTTGTCACCAACCTTCGCACCACCCATAATGGCTACAAATGGTCGTTCAGGCTGCTCTACCGCTCTTCCCAAAAACTCAATTTCTTTTTCAATTAAGAATCCGGAAACTGCCGGTAAATAAGTGGCAACTCCTGCCGTAGAGCAATGCGCTCTATGGGCTGTTCCAAAGGCATCGTTAACAAACAATTCGCCCAAGGCCGCAAGCTCTCTTGAAAAAACCTCTTCGTTTTTTGTTTCTTCTTTTCTGAACCTTGTATTTTCAAGCAAAACCACCTCGCCATTTTGCATTGCGGAAACCACGTCTTTTACCGAAGCATCCACCACAACATCCGACTGAGCAAAGGTAACCTTGGTAGACAGTAATTCTCCTAGGCGCTCTGCCACCGGCGCTAGTGTGTACGCCTTGTTGGGCTCTCCCTTAGGTCTGCCCATATGAGACATCAGTACAACCTTTGCCCCATGCTCAATTAGATAATTAATTGTTGGAAGGGCTGCCTTGATTCTGGCATCATTGGTGATCTTCCCTTCTTCCATAGGTACGTTAAAATCGCATCTGACCAAGGTAGTTTTCCCTTGTACAGCAGTGTCTTTCACCGTTTTTTTCATCTTTCACCTCTTACTTATTATCTACATTATACATATGCTTCATGAGCATAAGCACCTTGCTGGAATAGCCATACTCATTGTCATAGAAAGAAATAAACTTGAACATTTTTTCATTTAGCTCAATTCCCTCTCTGGCATCAAAGATAGATGTACATGGATCTCCAATAAAGTCACTGGAAACCACTTCATCATCTACATACTCTAATATTCACTTCATGTAAGTTTCTGATGCTTCCTTCACCTTCTTGCAAATGTCTTCATAGGTTGCAGGGTTCTTTAGTCTCACGTTTAGGTCGACCAAAGATACATCGGCAACCGGCACTCGATAAGAAATTCCGGTCATCTTACCCTGTAAAGAAGGAATAACCAAGCCTACCGCCTTTGCTGCACCGGTTGTTGATGGAATGATATTTCCAAAAGAAGATCTTCCCGTTCTCCAGTCCTTCATGGAACGTGCATCTACAACTTTTTGTTTTGCTGTTGCTGCGTGAATTGTAGACATTAGACCCTCTTCAATCCCCCAGTTATCTTCGATAACCTTTGCCAAAGGAGCTAGGCAGTTGGTTGTGCAAGACGCATTGGATACAACCTGATATTCTTTTTTATACTCTTCGTGGTTTACACCCATAACATAAGTTGGTGTTTCTTTGTCCTTAGCCGGTGCAGAAATCACGACCTTCTTTGCCCCTGCCTTAATGTGGTCCATCGCTTTTTCAGTGGTTACATACGCACCGGTACCTTCCACGATGTATTCTGCTCCACAGTCCTTCCACGGAATATTAATTGCTTCAGTTTCGCTGTAAACAGGTACTTTTTTGCCGTTGATTACGATACCTTCATCGTAAACATCCAGGCTCTTTGGGAATCTGCCAAACACGGTGTCATATTTTAGCATATACACCATATAGGCAAAATCTGCATTTCTTACATTAATACCACAGATATCAATGTCCTGATCATCCATTGCCGCACGGATCACCACTCTGCTGATTCTCCCAAAACCACTAATACCAACCTTTACTGCCATTTAATTTTCCTCCTTGATTCTATAACTTTATTAATAACGTTTTCGCTTGGATGAAGACAAGATGTGCATTTCATCCCTATATTTCGCAACTGTTCTCCTGGAAAGCTGTATTCCTCTCTCCCCAAGCATCTCTACAATCGCTTGATCACTGTACGGAGACTTAACATCCTCGCCGTCAATAATTTCTTTGATATGTGTTTTAATACTATTGGACGAAATTCCATCGCCCTGTCCGCTTGCAACCCCTGCTGAGAAGAAGTACTTCAGCTCAAACACGCCTCTTGGACTTTGCATATATTTACCATTGATGGAGCGGCTTACCGTTGACTCATGAATGCCAAGCTCCTCCGCCACCTCCTTCAAGGTTAAGGTCTTTAAATATTTGTTCCCATAATCAAAAAATTCTCGCTGAAAGTCAACGATACTTTTGACTACATTCATAATCGTTTGTTTTCTCTGCTCAATGCTCTTGATGAGCCACACTGCCGAATTTAATCGATCCGAAAGATATTCGGTCAATTTGCTGTCATTTCCCGACTGTGCCAACACCTTTTCATAATAAGAGCTCACCATCAGCCTAGGCATACTGGTATCATTCATGGTAATTACATATTCACCATCTACTCGCTCTACTTGAACATCCGGAACGATATATCGTGTATCATCCTGAGAGGCAAACTGCCTGCCCGGCCTAGGTTCTAAGCCCTTGATCACGTCGGTCATTTCCTGAATTTCCTCAACCGTAAGGCCGAGTTTTTTTGCAATTAAGTTGAGTCTGTTGGCCGCAAGATCCTCTAGGTGGTTTTCTAGGATTTGCTTATAGTCGTCGGTAAGCTCTCCCATATTATCCAGCTGGATCATCAGGCACTGTGCCAGGTTTTGGGCACCTACACCCACCGGATCAAAGGTTTGAATTAACGCAATCACCTTTTCTACATTTTCTTCGCAGGTTCCGATAGCCGTTGCCACTTCTTCCACAGTGGAAGTCATATAGCCGTTTTCATCTAGGCTTTCAATAATATACCGGCCAATTCGCCGGCAAGCCTTCTTGTTTGAGACAAACTGCAACTGAAACATCAGGTGTTCTTGCAAGGAAATATCCGAAGATACATATTGCTCATAAGAATTTTCCTTGTCATCCTTGGAATATTCTCCCTGCCGATAACTAATATCGTCATACCCTCGTTCCTTAATGTATTCGCTCAAGTGATCTTCTTTGGTTTCTTGTTTCCCTTCGTCCTTTGGCTTTCGCTCCTCAGCCTCCCCCGGCCCTGCCGCTTCAAGTACCGGATTGCTGGTGAGCTGTTCTGTGACATACGAATCAAGCTCCTGTGTATTAAACTGCAAAATTTGTATTGCTTGAATCAATTCAGGAGTCATGATCAATTTCTGAGATTGTTCAATTGTTAAATCATATCCTAATTTCATTTTCACCTCGAACTGTATACTATTTAATTATATCATAAAAGCACGTTATTTCAACCCTTGAAACCCTTGTTGACGAAGGGCCTCAAAGAGCACAATATTCACAGAATTGCTTAAATTCAGAGATCTTAATCGCGTGTCCTCACTCATGGGAATTCTAATGGCCTTTTCCTCATGTGCCGCAATAAACTCTTTTGGTAATCCCTTTGTCTCCTTGCCGAATAAAATCATATCTTCATCCTGAAAGGAAATATCGGTATATACCCTTCCTCCCTTTGTGGTTGCTAAAAACAGTCTGCGTTCTCCGTATTTATCCATAAACGCTTCAAGACTCTCATGGATTTCTAGTTTAACATAGGGCCAATAATCCAGTCCCGCCCTACGGACTGCCTTCTCATCAATAGAAAATCCCAAAGGCTTTACTAGGTGTAAAACACTTCCCGTCGCCGCACAGCTTCGTGCGATGTTTCCTGTATTAGGTGGAATTTCCGGCTCCACCAAAACCAAATGTATCGCCATTATCGCTCCTTTTCCTCTTGATACTTTGTCGATTCTCTCGCTATTTGTCGCCCTGCTTATCCTCATTTTGGCAACTTGTGGGAATTCATTTGGACAATTCGCTTAAAGTCGCTTGCATTTCGCAAGAATCATGCCTAAGCATTTCACTTGAAGTTGCTTGCGCATTTCGCAAGAATCATGCCAACATGCCCCACCAGTTTGATAATTATACCACAGTTTCTCCACTTTTTTCATTACAAAAAATCAATCTGCAAAATTGTTTAACACTTAAAGAAAATATCTCCCGTCTATACTTTTCTTGTCTACGCTTGCTTCTTTTGTTGGGGCTGTAAAATAAGTCCCTAAAAAATCCACCATTATCAGACATAATTTTGATATTGGTGGATATTGTGGTTTTTTTTGATATAATGATGAAAAGTTCAATTATATAACAAGCCAAAGATGTCCCCCACCTCTTAGGTGGCGGGTTCCATTTCAGCCTTTCGAAGGTGAGTAATAATCTCCCTCCGAAACCCTGAGAGGCAAAATGCCTCCTTTCGCTTGTTGCAATCATCGACACGCATCAATCATGCAAGCATGTTAATGCTTTGCCTCGATTTAAAAGGAGTTTAATATACCATGAGATTTTTATCGGACAAAACGGTTGAAAAAGCCTATAACTATGCACTAGAGGTATTGGCCAAGGTAGGCATTATATTTGAAAAGGAAGAAGCTTTAGATGTTTTTCGCAACAGAGGGTTTAAGGTTGAAGCCAATAAGGTGTTTATGAATTCTAAACAGATTGAATTGGCACTGGAAACCTTGCCTAAGGCTGCGCCTGAAGAAGACAAGGGAGGCAGTGCAGTTGCCACATCTCCCTTTGGCAATTCTCCTTTAATACTGGACCACAGAACCGGAGAAATTCGCAGAGGGACTTTAACCGATGCAATAAACGTCTATAAGCTTACAGAAACATCACCCCTTTACGAATGTTCAAACCCAGCTGTAGTAGATCCAGAGGGTCTTGAGGCTGAAGATGGCTTTGTGGCTCAGGTGGCATTGTTGCTTAAGCATACAGACAAATTCCCAAGCCTGGGTATCCGGGCGACTAAGGCCACCTCCCTAGGTGGAGATGTGTACAAAAGCGGGAGAACTGCAATTCACCTGATACGTGAGTTCTATGATACGTGGGATGAGCCGGTAATGAGCCAGGGGATTTGCCCCATGGCACCTTTGGCCTATGACCTAGAAGCCTTGGATAATATTGATGCCACCATAGACGAGAAGCAAAGTGTTTCGATTTTTCCCTGCAGTCTTACCTATGTGACAGGGCCAGAGACACTGCTCGGCCTTATTATTCATGATTTTGCAGTAGCACTTGCTGGATTAGTATATGTCCAGCTTCGGGCGCCGTCTTTGAACGTGTCCTTTAGTGAGTGTTCTGCCATTACAGATATGAGAACAATGTTGCCTTGCTATGGTGTGCCTGAAAACATTCAAATCCAAAGTGGGTTTTACCAAATCTGCCAGTACGTTGGCATCCCTTGTTCGATTACAGGAACCCTTGGAGATGGCAATCAAGTCGATTTTCAAAGTGGGGCAGAATCCATGTTGACTACACTGCTTCCGTATTTCACCGCAGATGTGCAAAAAGTATGGTGCTATCCAGGTCATATGGCTGCCTACGCCTGTGGAAGCTTCACTAAAGCCATTCTTGATGAGGAAGTTATGCATTACGTAAATCGCATATTACAAGGAGTTAATCAAGAAATTGACCCTAAATTGCTGGATAAGTTAGCGTCGGCCCATGAAACCAAGAGCTTTCTTAGAACAGGCGAAAAAACGCTCTACAGGAAGGAACATTACCTTGGAAAAACCTTTGTGAAGCAGGGTACAAGTGGGAAATATTGTGAAGATAAATCTGAACTTGACTTGCGACTTGAAAAGGCCTTGTCAGATAGATATGAAGAATACAGCCTACCTTACCGCAGTGAAGCTCAGAAAAAACTGCTCAAAAAGTATTTGCCTTAACATATCTAAAGCCTTCTTCAATTTGCCCGCTACATTGCTTACAGCGGTTATTTGCAAAACTAAGTGTCAAACTCCCGCAGCTCCCGGATGAATAAAAAAACGCAAGTTTTTCATATTTATAAAGACAATTTTCTTTTTTTAGTATATACTATTATATCTATAAATATATTTAAATAGGAGGTAAAGAATGAAAACTGTTAAAATCGGATTACTTGGCCTTGGTAACATTGGTGTAGGTTCTTACAAGACGTTAGAATTAAACCATGATCAAATCGCGGCTTCTTCCGGAATTGATTTGCAAATCACAAAAATTCTCGAGCGAGATGTAGATAAAGAAAGAGACATCCGGGTTACTCCCGAGCAATTCACTCAGGAACCTAACGATATTTTTCAGGATCCAGAAATCAGCATCGTTATTGAGTTAATCGGCGGCATTGAGCCGGCAACAACCTTTATGTTAGAGGCAATGAGAAACGGGAAAAGCGTTGTTACCGCAAACAAAGCAGCAGTAGCCGCAAACTTTGACAAGCTTTCTGCCACTGCTAAAGAAAACAACGTACAGTTCAAATTTGAAGCGAGCGTGGGCGGTGGAATTCCTATTCTAAACGCAATTACTACCGTGCTTCAGGCCAACCAGTTTGAAGAAATTCTAGGAATTTTAAACGGAACAACCAACTACATTATGACCCAAATGACCGAATTCGGTTTAGAATATGAGGATGTACTGAAGGTTGCACAGGAAAAAGGCTTTGCAGAGGCGGACCCTACAGCAGATGTAGAGGGAATCGATGTGGCCAATAAGCTTTCCATTTTAATGGCACTGGCCTTTGGAAAATATGTTGCACCGGAAGACATTCCGACAGTAGGAATTACCGGCATAACCAAAGAAGATATTCAGGCAGCAACAGAGAAAAACTGTAAAATCAAACTCATTGCACAGGCTAAGAATATTGATGGAAAGATTGAATACAGCGTAAAACCAATGGAGCTTCCTATTGATCATCCTCTAGCTTCAGTAAGCAATGAATTCAATGCCGTATTTGTTAAGGGAAATGCAGTAGACGAGCTAATGTTCTACGGCAAGGGCGCAGGTCCTCTTCCTACAGGAAGTGCGGTAATGGGCGATGTTCTTGAAATTGCAAAGAACTTGGTTTAGGTAACACAAACGAAAATCGAAACAAAATAACAAAATAACAAAATAGAAACGGAGTCAACGATAATGAGTTTATATAAACAGTGGCAGGACCTTATGGACAGCCAAACCGACGATACTTTTGAAGAGTTTTGGAAGGAATACAGTTCTACAGAAAAAAGAATTTATTCCGGCCTTTTGGATGCTCCTACAGAAAAGTTCCAGGGAAAAATCTCTGATTTAATCGCAAAGTATGAAGCAAACCCTGTAATCTTCCTAGGTTTCCTTGACGGAATTACCGGTAGCATCAACAATTCCCTTGATTTGGAAAGCCTAACTGAGGAATCCGAAATTTCTTTGGATGTAGATTTAGAAAAGCTATTCTACAATATGCTTGTTGCTGATGCAGAATACCTTTACACCCTTCCACAGTGGGAGACCATTTTGAGCGAAGAAAAAATTGCAGAGATTGTAAAAGCATATAAGCGTTCCAAGATTGTGGTAAACGAAAACAAGGTAGGCAGAAACGAGCCATGTCCTTGTGGCAGCGGAAAAAAATACAAACACTGTTGTGGTAAAAACTAAGTAAAATCAACGGTGAAATAAAAAGACTGGCAAGAAGGAGGGCCACCCTCACGATTCCCAGTCTTTTTTTCGTGTTCATACAATTTTTTTCTTCTAACTTCAACACAGTTTGCTATTTTTTTGGTATAATGTGCATCTGTAGACACACAACTGTTTTTATTTTAGACCAATCTTTTGTGTCCAAGCGTTTAAGTAAGGGATACATCTGAACTCACCACCAATCCCACCTGTTTTACGACCGCTTGCAAGTTCTAACAAAAATCACATTCTATGTGGGTTGCGTGTGTAAAAAAGAGAAACGAGGAAATCATTCATTATGAAATTAAGCGAGTTAAAATACTTTGTGGAGGTAGCTGAGCAGCAAAGCATCAGAAAGGCTGCAGAGAATTTATATACCTCCCAACCGAATCTTAGCCGTGCCATCAAAAGTTTAGAGGAGAAGCTAGGCGATAGTTTATTTGTCCGTTCCAATCACGGGGTCACTTTGACCAAAACCGGTCAAAGTGTTTATTATTATGCAAAATCCATCTTAGATCAGGTTTAGGTTATCGAAACAGTCCGCGGGCAAAACTTGGAAATTCTTCAAAGTAAGCTTTCCATTTCCATATCCAATATCTTTCTTTCCGATCAGCTACTTTGCCGTTTTTACGACAAAGTACCTTCTACCCATACCACCTTGGATATTTCCGACACCACGACCAGTGAGGTAATTCTTAACGTGGAAAAAATGCGTTCCGAGCTTGGGATCATGGTCCTCAACAAGGAACAGTTTCTCGTTGCCAAAAATAATATCAATCTAAAGGAGCTGGAAATCTTTCAGGTAGAGAAAAGTCCTTTCTCCATTCACTTTCACCAGGACCATCCTTTGGCAAAGAAAGAAAAGATATATTCGCAGGATCTCTTTGGCTATACCTATTTACACTTTCCTTATGATTTTTATAGTTATATTAATTTCTTTAATAAGGATCAAATTCAGTGCTCTGATTTTCCCAAAACCTTGACTTGCAATCACCACCACTCCATTATCAGTTTAATGAAGGGGCGGGATACCTTTGTGAAGGGCCACCTGTTTCAAGCGGACGAGCTAAAATCAGCAGGCATCCTAACAAGAACCATAGAAGATATCACCGATCCGGTTGCTATGGTTTATGTAAAACGCAAACGAGAGGAGCTTTCTCCCAATGGAAAGTTGTTCCTTGAGCTTTTTGCAAATTACTATGCCTCTCAAGGTCCTCCTTCAGCATCGGAAGAATTTTAACCTTTGGCTGGAACACCCTTCCTTGCTATGCAAATTTTGCATAGGCAATCCTCCAAGTTTAAGTATTTCTCATGCTAGAATAAAAGAGCTATAATCAAGGTATAAATTAACTTAAACCTTTATTTATTCAAAGGAAGGAATACTATTATGAAAAGAAAATTATTAGCAATGCTGACTATCGTGTCAGTCATCACCGTTTCTGCTTTCTCATTTGCAGCTTGGGATACCTTGACTGCTAGTGATGTTGATAACACAGTGAAGTTGAGAACGCCAGTAACCGTATCATTAAAGGATGCAAGCTTCTCTACAACCGGTGCTGATGGATTCTTAACCGAATCTCCTGCTGCTAGCGCTGATGTAGACTTCACTATCTCAGACTCACAAAAAGTAGCAAAAACTTTGACCTTAACCACTGTAATCAAGGATGGTGCATCTGATGTAACTGCTGAGTATGACGTTACTTATGCAAAGAAAAATGATGGCACTTCTGCAGACATTACTGGCGGCGTGGCAACCATTGCAGAGGGCAAAACTTACGATTACGTTGTAAAAATCACACCAAAGGATAATGGTACAACAACAAAGACTTTAGACAAGGATCTTAAGGTTGAAGTAACTGGAACATTAAGCAAATAACTCCCCTTGAGTGAAATATTCCCGAACAAATGCCATCATTGATGGCATTTGTTATATAATGACAAACCTAGTTGAGAAGTGAGGAATATCAATGAAAACTTTTTGGTCAAAAGTCCCCCTTATCCTTACACTTCTCCTTGCAGGCCTCCTTCTTTGCTATACAGTAGGAATGACCCTTGCACCTGAACAGACAACGAAGGCTATCGGTTACCGGCCCTATATTATTCTAACAGACAGTATGGATCCGGTTATTCCTCCCGGCTCTTTGGTTATCACCAAAACCTATCAGGCTGGGCAAGCCTTGACTCCCGGTGAGATTATCACCTTTCGCGTTCATGTTTTTGGAGAAGAAATCTTCACCCATTACTTCCGGGGGATGGAAACCTTACCCGATGGCAGCCCTTGGTATCGTACCCAAGGTGCAAAAAGTGAGTATTATGACGGACCGGAAGATTATGATGATTACCCAACAAAGGAAGAAGACATTTTGGGGGTGTGTGTGGTACACTTACCCTATGTGGGTGCAATCATCAAAAATTTCTCCCTCTATATTCAAAGTCCCTTTGGCTGGCTCAATATCGCCTTATGTGTGCTCATCTATTGCATTTACCACTTTCTTCTTCTATTCTTTGACACCAAGGACTATTTTTCTCAAAAGGAGAGAGAAGGCAAAAAACCAATAAAGATGAAGGCCTTAGAATTTGGGCACGGGTTTAGGACAACCTATGTCAAGGGGAAGCTAAAGAACAAGAATCAGGAGGCAATCAGTGGATTATCTCTCCACATTACCCTACTTGGCAAGGATGAAACCGTTTATGCACAAACCATTCTTCCTATAGGTACTTTGGAAAAAAATCAGAAATTCCCTTGGAACTATACGATAGAAAAAAACAAAAAAATAAAGGCTTATCGTATCACCCTATCCTAAAGTGACTTTACGACAAGCAAGGAGCTACATCATGAAGCTTTGGTCTAAGCTACCGCTAATCATTACGGTTTTGTTGGCAGTGATCATCGCTTGCTATACGGTAGGCATGATCCTTGCTCCAGACAAGACCACAAACTATGTTGGTTATCGACCTTATATCGTTCTAACTGACAGCATGGAGCCGGAAATCCCCACCGGCTCTCTTGTCATTGCAAAAACCTATCGTCAAGGGCAAGGCGTAACTCCGGGGGCCATCATTACCTTTCGTGTAGATGTCCTTCGGGAAGAAATTTTTACCCACTACTTCAGGGGAATCACTCTAGATGAAGACGGTCGAGAAATTTATATGACCAGAGGTGCAAGAGACGAATATTATCAAGGCCCAGAGGACATGGACGATTATCACACCCTTGAAGAGGATATTTTGGGGACCTATGTGTTTCATCTTCCCTATATCGGAAAAGTTATTCTCTATCTGCGCAGTCCCTTTGGTTGGTTTAACCTTGCCATAATCTTCTTCATTCTTAGCCTAAACGCTTTCCTTGGAATGATGCTAGACATCCAAGAGCGCTTCACCCAAGCTCCCGTATTGGCACTGCCAATGCACCTTCGCCCTAAGGAACGACCATCCTTAGCGCCCCAGAACGCGGCTGAAGCAAGCACCATAAAAGAAAAATTCATCCAGAGAATCAGAACGCTATCCAAGGCAAAGGCCTGGCTGCTCAACCACAGACCCATAAAAATACTGAAGGGGAAGGAACGACTAACTTTTCCCCAGCCATTTCAGCCGGTTAAGCTGAAACAGGTAAATTTCACCCATGAGAACAAAACTACCCTACTGAAGGGCGCGCTTTTCAATCCCAACAACGTAGATCTTTATGATTTGGAACTGATTCTTATCTATTACAAGAAGGGGCCTAAGCGCCATAAGAAGAAAAAATTTGCCAAGCGCGTTACCCTTACCCTAGACAAGCTCCCTGCACAAGGGCAGCTCTCGTGGCAACATACCCTCAAAAAAGATAAAACCCTTGTTGATTACCGTATTCATTTAAAAGGAGGACATAACTTATGCGTTTACAAAAAAAGCGTTTACTTGTTTTGATATCCCTCACCCTCGCTTTGGCCTTTACCGTCGGGGGAACCTTGTGTGCTTGGGATACCCTGGAGGCAACGGCGACCTTCACCTTAACCTTCCCTTCACCACCTGCTCCGTGAGGCCCTATTCCGGACTTATCCTAATTTTTTTAATACAACACGCATACAAAAAAAGGGAGAGGAAACTGCATTCCTCTCTCCTATTTTTTTGGCACGATGTCAACTGTTGGGATGGCACTTAACCAATGATTAGTCCCCCTTCATTTCCATCGATGACCACTGCCTGCCCATCGATAATTTCTCCCCGAATTAGTTTTTCTGCCAATGCTGTCTCCATATTTCGCTGAATATATCGTTTTACTGGTCTTGCTCCATATATTGGAGAGTAGGCTTCCTTGGCGATGTAGGTCTTAGCTGCATCCGTTAAGCGAAGTGTAATTCCTCGTTCAATTAAGCGTCCCTCTATCTCCTTCATGGAAAGATCGATAATGTATCCGATTTGGGCTATGGTTAGTGGTGAGAAAACAACGATATCATCAATTCTATTGATAAACTCCGGCCTAAAGGATCGCTTCATTTCTTCCTCTACCTTTTGCTTCACGCCCGCTTCTACCGTTCCGTCCTCTTGAATATTCTCGGTAAGGTAAGCACTTCCAATATTTGAAGTCATGATAATAATGGTGTTTTTAAAGTCTACCGTTCTACCTTGGTTGTCGGTTAGCCGTCCATCGTCTAATAGCTGTAAAAGGATATTGAACACATCCGGATGGGCTTTTTCGATTTCATCAAAGAGAACCACACTATAAGGCTTTCTTCGTACTGCCTCTGTTAGCTGTCCACCTTCATCATAACCCACATATCCCGGAGGCGCCCCTACTAGCCTTGAAACCGAATGTTTTTCCATGTACTCGGACATATCAATTCTAATCATGTTTTTATCCGAATCAAACAGCGCTTCGCTTAATGCCTTTGCCAGCTCTGTTTTTCCCACACCGGTAGGCCCTAAGAAGATAAAGGACCCGATTGGTCGATTAGGGCTTTTTAGTCCTGCTCTGGCGCGCAAAATGGCTTCTGAGACTGCCTTAACCCCCTCATCTTGCCCAACAACTCGTTGATGCAAAAGCTCCGGCAGCTTCAACAGCTTTTCTCGTTCTCCCTCAACTAGCTTGCTTACCGGGATTCCTGTCCACTTAGAAACCACTTCTGCAATTTCTTCTTGGGTAACCTCCTCCTTAAGTAAGCGTTTTTCCTTTGCTTCCTCAGCCTGCTCCTTGTCCTCCTCCAGCTTTTTCATCAGCTCCGGAAGAACCCCATATTTTAATTGTGCTAGCTTCTCCAGATCATAGGCACGTTCTGCTTCTTCAATTTGTAGCTTTACCTCTTCAATTTCTTCCTTAGTCCCTTTGACTTCACTAATGGCCTTTTTTTCACTTTCCCACTGGGTACGCATAATGTCATTTTCAGATTTTAGCTGTGCCAGTTCTTTTTCGATATTGGCTAGCCTATGCTTTGAGCCGCCATCATCTTCCTTGCTCATGGCTTGTTTT
>JAVWKI010000021.1:15224-15758 GCA_036638575.1 Anaerovoracaceae bacterium
GCATAATCTTTCTGGAAATTTGGTCTAGCTCTGCAGGCATGCTGTCAATTTCCGTTCTAATTTTCGATGCGGCCTCGTCCATCAGGTCAATGGCCTTATCCGGAAGAAATCTGTCACTAATATATCGATCCGACAAGGTTGCACAAGCAATCAAGGCATTGTCGGTAATTCTCACTCCATGATGAATCTCAAAGCGTTCTTTCAACCCTCTGAGAATAGAAATGGTATCTTCCACCGTAGGTTGATCCACCAAAACTTTTTGAAATCTTCGCTCTAGAGCAGCATCCTTTTCAATATATTTTCTGTATTCGTCTAAGGTTGTTGCACCGATACAATGTAGCTCTCCTCTTGCCAACTTAGGCTTAAGCAGATTTCCTGCATCCATGGAGCCTTCAGTTTTTCCCGCACCAACAATATTATGGATTTCATCAATGAAGAGAATAATTCGTCCCTCTGACTGTTCAATTTCATTGAGTACTGCCTTTAGACGTTCCTCAAACTCCCCTCTAAACTTCGCTCCGGCAATTAATGCCC